>JAGRMS010000130.1 GCA_020441135.1 Pseudooceanicola sp. | reverse complement strand
TGTCCGGCGCCTCGGGCAAGGTGCCTGCCGCCATCCACGTCTGCCCCGAGGCGCTGGACGGCGGCGCGATTGCGCAACTGGCGGATGGCGATGTCCTGCGGGTGGACGCGGTCAACGGCACGCTCGACATCCTCACCCCCGGCGTGCTCGACCGCCCGCTCGCCGCAGCCGACCTGTCCGCCAACGAGACCGGCGTTGGCCGCGAGCTTTTCGCCCCCTTCCGCCGTGCCGTCGGCTCTGCCGACACCGGCGCCACCATCTTCGGAGCCTAAGACATGCCCCTGACCGCCGCCGAGGCCAGCCGCCGCACCCGCGAGATCTGCGCCGTCGCCCCCATCGTTCCGGTTCTGGTGGTGGCCGACCTGTCGCACGCGCGGCCGCTGGCCGAGGCGCTGGTCGCGGGCGGCCTGCCCGCGCTGGAGGTGACGCTGCGCACGCCTGTCGCGCTCGAGGTGATCCGCGCCATGGCGGCGGTCCCCGGCGGCGTTGTCGGCGCAGGCACGCTGGTGACGCCGGATGACGTGAAGGCTGCGAAGGCCGCCGGGGCACAGTTCGGCGTCTCGCCGGGCGCCACGGACGCGTTGCTGCAAGCCTGCGAGGAGGAGGGTCTGCCCCTCCTCCCCGGCGCCGCCACGGCGACGGAGGCGATGCGGCTGCTGGCGCGCGGCTATGACATGATGAAGTTCTTCCCCGCCGAAGCCTCCGGCGGCGCCCCCGCGCTGAAGGCGATCGGCGCGCCCTTGCCACAAATCTCCTTCTGCCCGACCGGGGGCGTCACTCCCGAAAACGCAGGCGAGTACCTGAAACTGGCCAATGTCGCCTGTGCCGGCGGCAGTTGGGTCGCTCCGGCAGGACTTGTATCCAAGGGGGATTGGGCCGGGGTCGAAACGCTTGCACGCGAAGCCAGTCGGCTTCAGCGGCTCTGATGAGCGCTCGGGCATTTCTGCCGGGGATGAGCATCCGGGCACACCTCACCGTTCGACCTGGCTCCTTAGGGCATGCCAGCCAGTGCCAGGCTGCTGCGTCGCGCGTCAAGTAGGCTCCGTAACAATAAGAAATAGTTAATTTTTTACCTGTTGGTCACTGCCGGGGCCGGAGGGCTATTGGCATCAGGGACGAAATCGCGCGATACCGGATATCGTCCGGCAATCGGCATCAAACGGCGCCGCAACCGGTAAACAAATCCTATCCGGCGCCACGCGGATCGGTCTCACGTTGCGGGATCCCCTCTGGGCGACGAGACAATTCAAGGCACGACGTTGAGAACTCCGTCGGCCGCGCCGGAGACGATTGTGCGTCTGATGGTGGAGGTGTTGCAGGGAATGGCTGCAACCCGCGCCAAGCAAGGGGGACGGCTTCCACGCTGGCACACGCTGCCGGGTCAAAGCCGGGTCAAGTGCCATACGGGAAGTGAGCCAGTCGCGCCCATGAGGGCCAATCGGCACGCAATCTTGTCGCCCTGTCGGCGTCCAAAAATGACCCTTTTGGAGCGCACGGGTGACTATCCTTTGGTCCAACGGCTTCGGGCACAGTGAGATGCCGAAGAAAGACTCCGGTGGGGTTGGGCAATGGCGCAGGCACAGGTGGCTGGCGACAGGCTGCGCACGACTGCACTCATGATCCGCTACCGGGTTGCCTCATAAAGGCTGAGACCATGATGACCGGACGCGCCCGACGCGGCTTCACCCCTTCCCTTGACCGTACCGGGAACCCGCACGCAAGCCCGAACCAAGGTGTCCGGATGGTCCCGAAGTGGCGCACCCAATGCCGCGCCTTGAGCGTTCCACCTGCGGGTGCGACGCATAGGCATCTGAAACCATCGCGCAGCCAAGCAAGGAAATCAGGCTGCCGTGCGGAAGGGCAGTCGCTTCGCGCAGCCGCCCTTGTCCCTTTGCGTGATGCAGCGCAAAAACCGTCAGATGTTGCATTGCTGTTGCATCAACATGCGAAATCGACAAATGCTCGCCTCGGCGAGCGATCTTTATCGCGTTGTAATCTCTAGGAGATTTTGGCTCCGGCGGTAGGGATCGAACCTACGACCAATTGATTAACAGTCAACTGCTCTACCGCTGAGCTACGCCGGAACGGTCCGGGCCGTATAGCAAGGGGGTTCTGGCGCGTCCAGTGAGATTTCGGGCATTTTGCAAATTTAGCATTCCGGCCTGTTGAGGCGGGTGAAGGTCGCGGACGCCGACAGGATCGGATGCGGCGAAACCATTGATCTTCCATGTAAATCGATGAGGTGAGCGAGAACGTTGCGTTCGGCTGCGAGCAGCAGCGCGGCGGGGGTGTCGGTGTAAATGCGCTCGGCCAGGGTGCGGGCCGAACCGGATGCGGTGTCGAGTGCGGCGAGGATTTGCGCTTCGCGCCCCAGGCGATGGGCGATCAGCCAGTCGAGGCGGGCGGCCGGGTCTTCGACGGGGGCGCCGTGGCCGGGATAGAAGACGCGCCAGTCGCGGGCGCGCAGGCGGCGGCAGGAGGCCATGAAGTCGGTCAGGTCGCCATCCGGAGGAGACACAAGGGACGACGCCCAGCCCATGACGTGGTCGGCGGTCAGGCAGAGATCCTGCCAGGCGAGGGCGATGTGGTTGCCGATGTGGCCGGGGGTGTGGATGACATCGAGGCTCCAGCCGTCGCCGTCGATCGTCGCGCCATCGGCCAGGGTGACATCGGGGCGGAAGTCGAGGTCGATGCCTTCGCCGCCGCCGACGAGACCGGAGGCGGCGAGGCCGGCCATCACCGCGCTCCGCCCGGCTTGCGGGCCGCCGAAGGCGTGGATGGGCGCTCCGGTGCGCCGGGCGAGTTCTGCGGCCAGGGGCGAGTGGTCGACATGGGTGTGCGTCACCACGATGTGGCTGATGCGCTGGCCGGGCTCCAGGGCCCCGAGGATCGCCTCGAGGTGGGCCGGGATCGCGGGGCCGGGGTCGATCACCGCGAGGTCGCGGGTGCCGACCAGGTAGGTGTTGGTGCCGCGATAGGTCATGGGCGAGGGGTTCGGGGCCACGATCCGGCGAAGCCCGGGTTCGAGCATGATGGCCTGCCCCACGGGCGGGTCGAAATCGTCGGGCGGGGTCATGGCGGCGCTCCTTGGTGTCCGCCTTGGGTCTACACGTTTCGGCCGGGGCATGTAACGGGCCTTTTGCCTGCTTCGTCCGGGCGATAGTGTCGGCGCATGACGTTCCTCTGGCTCAAGTCCTGGATGCCGCGCAGCCTGTACGGACGGGCCGCGCTGATCCTCGTGCTGCCGGTGATCGTGGTGCAGCTGGCGGTGTCGCTGGCCTTCACCAGCAACCACCTCGAGGATGTGACCAAGCAGATGAGCCGGACCGTCCTGCGCGAGATGGAATACGTCCTGGACGCCTACGAGGCCGGTCGGGAAGACGCATTGGGCCCGCTGCTGGAGGTGTTCCAGATGAAGGTGCGGCGCATGACGGCGGTGGACGCGATCCCGCCGGACCGGGTGCGCTGGTTCGACCTGTCGGCGGGCGCGGTGCGGCGAGCGTTCCGCAGCGGGCCGCTGGCCATCGAGGCGGTGCGCCTGCTCGACAACCGCGAGGTGCTGGCGATCGCGCGCAGAGGCGACCTGACGCTCGAGTTCACCTTCAACCGGCGCCGGGTCTCGGCGGCGGCACCGCATCAGCTGATCGTCACGATGGTCTTCTTCGGCGTGATGATGACCGCGATCGCCTTTCTTTACCTGCGCAACCAGTTGCGGCCGATCACCCGGCTTGCGGCGGCGGCGCAGGCTTTCGGGCGCGGGCAGGTGGTGCCCTACTGGCCGGCCGGGGCCACCGAGGTGCGGGCGGCGGGGCGGGCCTTTCTGGACATGCGGGCGCGGATCGAGCGGCAGATCGAGCAGCGCACACTGATGCTGTCGGGGGTAAGCCACGACCTGCGCACGCCCTTGACGCGAATGAAGCTGGAGCTTGCGATGCTGGAGCCGGAGGCCGTCGGCCCGATGATCCGGGACGTCGACGAGATGCAGCGGCTGATCGACGAGTTCCTCGACTTCGCGCGGGGTGTGTCGGAGGGCGAGGTGGTCGCGACGGACCCCAAGGCTTTGGTGCAGGACGTTGTCGATGGTTTCGTGCGATCCGGGCGACAGGTGGCCGTGGTGGCAAGCGAGGGCGAGGGGCAGGTCATGTTGCGCCCGACCGCGATCCGGCGCGCGCTGGAGAACCTGATCGGCAATGCCGTGCAATATGGCACGCGCGCGGAGGTCTCCGTCGCGCTGACCGAGCGGTCCCTGCGCCTGCGGGTCGAGGACGACGGGCCGGGAATCCCGGCGGATCAGCGGGCGGAGGCCGTAAAGCCCTTTGCGCGGCTCGATCAGTCCCGGAATCAGAACAGGGGCGGTGGCGTGGGGCTTGGGCTGGCGATTGTCAGTGATATCGCGCGCGCGCATGGCGGCGTACTGCGGCTGGCGGAAAGCGAGCGGCTGGGGGGCCTGCGGGTGGATATCGTGATTGGACGGTAAGGGCCGGGGCAGGGGCGGATTGGTAGGCCCGGAGGGCCTTCCAGCGCCCGATACATGCACTGAAAAACAAAGGCTTTTTCCGCCTTGTGTCACACGGGAAAAAAGGCGTGTGACACATTACCAGTCCAGCCCGGCCAGTTTCGATGCACCCGAGGCCGCCAGTCGGCGCCGATCGGCACCCTTCGTGTAGACGGCCGAGGACGCCACGTTGTTGTGCCCATGGATGGCCATGATCTCGTATTGCGTTGCCCCGTGCAGGCTCAGCAGCTCGCCCGCCGCCTTGCGGATGCCGTGGCTCGACAGGTGGCCGAGCCCGGCGTCGGTGCACCAGTCCTTGAAGCGGTTGCGCAGGCCCTCGGGCGAGCGGAACGGGACCCCGTGGCCGCTCAGGATATAGGTCGGGCCGATCACCGTCTGCGCGCGGATCGCGGCCAGCAGGGGCGGCAGGATCGGCATCTCGACGAAGGCCGAGCCGCGCTTGGCCGGTTGCCATTTCAGCCATGGCGCGCCCTCGATGCGCGTCTCGTGCTGGCGGCCGAGGCGGATGGCGTCGCCGATCCGGCAGGCGGTGAACAGGAACAGCGACAGGGTCAGGTGCGCCATGGTGCCGCGCGGATGGCATTTGCGATAGGCCTCGAGGTCGGCGACCGACCAGGGCGTCGCGCCGCCCGCGTTGCGATAGGCCACGGTCAGGCCCGCCGCCGGGTTGATCTGAAGGTGCCCGCGCGACTGCGCCCAGGCGAACATCGCGCGCAGGAACTTGAGCATGTTCTTCGCGTTCCCCGGCGTCGCCGCCATCGTGTCGAGGAACCGCGCGAGCTCGGCCTGGGGGATCGCCATCGGCAGCTCGGCGTACCGCCGCCCGGCGCTGTTCGGGCTGGTGCTGACGTGGTTGATCAGCGGATCCACGAAATAGCGCCGCTGCTTGACGGTCAGCGGCGACATCTGCCCGGACGCCGCCAGCCGTTCCATGTGGTCGACGTAGGACAGCACCAGCCATTCCACGGTGCCGGTTCTCGCGAACTGCAGGCGAGTGACGCGCGGCTTGGGCTGCTGCCCGGCGCGGGCGGCAGCGTAGGCTTCCTGGAAGCTGTCCTCGCCGGGGCCGCAGGGCAGGGTGATCCGCCGCGACGCCTGCCCCTTCACCCGGACCAGCCAGCGGACGTTGCCGGACGGCATCCTGTCGCGGATCAGGCCGGGCAGATGAAGGCGCATCGGGGTCACCATGTCGGTTGCGGTTCGCTTTCATAGGGAAGCGAGTCGGCATAGGCGTCAAGGTCGCCCTTGTCATAGACCCGCTTGGCGCCGAGCTTCTTGCGGGGCAGGTCGAGGTTGCGCAGGGTGCTTTCCGACACGCCGAGATAGCGCGCGGCCTCTGGCGCGGGCATCAGGCGCGGCGGGAAGGAACCGGTCATGACGGCCTCGTGTCCGCTTTTCGGGCGGAAATTGTATGCTGCTTGGCGCGCAGCAGCTGCGCGAGCCTACGCCGGTCGATCTCCACCGCGCCCGCCGCCACCGCCAGCTGGCGTTTCGAGAGCGAAATATCGAAATGCTCGTGTGCAGTCCCGGCTTTCTGAATCCAGCGCCGGGCGACGCCGATCCGGTCGGCCATAGCCAGCAGTTCCTCGGACGTGTCGGCCACCATGTGGCACATCACCATCCCCCGGAAGGGCGCGCGCATGGTGTCGACGTAGACGGTCATCGCCGTTGCCGTCTGGTGCGCTTCGCACCAAGCAGGCGGATCGGAAGAGCACGCGCCACACTCGCCGGAAAGTTCCATGCGCCCTGCACCCTGGCGCGACCGTAGTAGCGCTTGATCAGTTTGCCGTGCAGCACCTGCAGCCCGTCGTTTCCCTCAGTATAGATGTCATGCCAGGCGAAATCCCAGCGCCCGTCGATGTCAAGGGTCAGGGCATCGCCCTGGTGGATCGTCACGCGCGAATTGCCCGCGAATTCGGGGCCGACGTGCCGGATGATTCGCGGGTCGTTCTCGATCACATCGATGTGGGCGACGTCGGATTTGGAAAGCAGGCCGCGCACGACACAGCCAAGGCCGAGGCCGGTTTTCAGGATGCGACCTGTCCCGTGGATCAGGATCGGCAAGTGCTTGCGTATTTCGCGCGGGCTGTCTTCCATGATGATGTGACCACCCCAGCCATCGTCTTCGACCATGTGCAGTCCTGCGAGATTCGCCTCACACAGGACAACGTAGCTGTTGCAGCCGAGCACCGGGCCCAGCGTCCCTGTCCGGCGCCTTCGGCAGTTTCGGTTGCCGTCGATCCAGTCTCTAGATTCCATCGGGACCCGGGCAGCGCGGATCAGATCGATGGCCGCACTCATGCCGGCATCCCGTCATGCTGGACCCCGTCGAGCAGGCGGCCGGCGCGCTTCTTGCCGACCATGCTCAGGTGCTGCCACGGCCCCATTGTGCGGAGCAGCTCTTGAATTTCGTGCTCCGGGTTGGGTTTGGTCGGGTCCATCATCGAGCGCATCTGGCGGCCGTCCGGCAGCATCATCGTTCCACGCCGAGATATGTTCTCTATCAGCTTGTCAGGGAGCCACTCCCCCCACTGCTTGAAGAAGAACGGCACGTCCGCCGCGGCGCACTGGTCACGCAGGGACCGCGCCCAATCCGGGTGCATCGGCCGCGCGCCGGGGCCGCTCTCGCCGCCGCAGATGATCCAGTGGAGGCGGGGCACGTCAGGACAGGGACGGCCCATGTCGTCGTTCCGGCCCGTCAGGGCGTTGACCCAGTAAGCGCCTATCGGGCTGAGACCTTTCGCGGCGGGGTGGCGCGCAACGTCCATGTTCGTCAGAGCCAACTGCCCCAGCATCGGCTCGCAACTCAGGAACCGGACCTTCGCGGGGACAGAGAGCAAGTGCGGGATTCTCTGGTCGGCCTCCACCTGGTTCTCGACGGTGGTGCCCAGCCAGACGTTCGGCCAAGGCCAGAGCTGGTTCCACGGGCGATACCAGGGCGCGCGGCTGTCATTCGGGAGATACCGGGAGATGTTCTGGGGCCGCTTGGTGAGCAAGAGCCAGTCGAGATGCGGCGTCGATCCGATCAGCGCCCACAGGTCGGCTCGCCACTCGGGCTGTATCGAGCCGTGGTTGTCGAAGACATCGGCGAGGCTGGCGCAGAAGACCTTCGCCCGTCGCCCGGCCGCCTCGGCCGCCGCGTTCCACTTGATCGGTTGCCGCCAGTTGGCCGGGCTGGTGCGCCGCCGCGCGCCGTGGGGGCCCCATGTCACATGTCCGGACCGCTTCGCCCAGCTTTCGGCATAGCAGTGGTCGCAGGCGGGGCTGACCTTCGTGCAGCCGGTCCACGGGTTAAAGGTGTGATCGGTCCATTCGATGGTGCTGTTCTCAGCCATGCTTCACCTCGCTTGCCGCCGCTTCCGGGGCGGATATGTTCCCTGCATGTTCTCTCTCGATCGAGGCGGCACGCGGCTCGCCACCATCGCGCATCACACGCTCTGGCTTGACTGCACCTGCGGGCGCAGCGCGCCGCTGGCCGTGCGCGATCTGCTGGGGCGCGCGGAGCTGGTGACGGTGGCGGATGTGGTGGCGCGGGCCCGCTGCGCCGCTTGCTGGGCGCGACGAGTGAAGGCCGTCACCATCAGCTTCGAGGGCGGCTCGGCCGAGGCCATGCGCGGGGCGCTGGCCACGCGGGCCGGGGAGGGCTAGGGCGCGGTCAGGCATTGGCGCCTCCCGCCTCTCTCGCGCTCTGCACCGCGAGGTGCGCGCAATTCGCACCAACCAGCGCCGCTGCCACATCGGGGCACACGCTGTTGCCGCAGCAGCTGATCTGGACGTGCTTCGGGAAGTCGCGGAACGTCCAGTCGCCGTCCTGTTCCTGCCAGACACCCACGATCACATAGTCGAGGGGAAAGCCCTGCGCGGTGAACAGCTCGCGCGGGGTCAGCATCCGCATCCCGATGTCGACGACGACGAAGGTCGCCCCGTCGATCTCGATACTGACGAACTCGCGATCATCCCACTCGCCGTGGGCGCGCAGGAAGGCGGCGACGGCTCGCGCGCGGTCGGCCTGGTCGTCGGTGAAGGGCGGCGCGGCGGTGGCGACCTGGACGTGCCCGAAGCGATCCTGCACCGTGACGGTGTGCAGCGGCTCGGTCAGAGAGGCGCCGCACCCCTGTCCGTAGTATTTCGCGAGGAAGGCGGCGATCGGCGTCTGGGTGCAGCCCTTGCCGACGATGGTGGAAAGCGGTTCGCGGGCGTCGCGACCCGAGATCGAGGCGTTGCGCGGCCCGGCGTTCTGCTGGGCGAGGAATGCGGCGACGGCCGCGTGCTTCGCTCCACCCGCCACCACCGTGCCGAGGGGCGCGAAGCGGTCGAGGCTGCGCGGCGCCTGGCCTGGCCGCTCGCCGTAGCCGGTCTGCACCAGCAGGGGCGCGACCAGCGCGTTCTGGTCCTTCGAGCTGGCGGTGACGGTGTGCAGCGGATCCTCGGCGCTGCGGTTTGCGCCGCCCTGCTGGGCATAGGTCAGGACCGGAGCGACGAGGGCGTGGTGTCCGCCGGTCACAATGGTCTTCGCAGGTTTCCGAAGGTCGCCTTGTCCGCCCGCGGTGTTCGACGTGTAGGCGTGGGACAGGATTGGGGAGATCAGCGACAGGCCAGCGCCCCCGGCGGTGATCGTGTGGGTCGGTTCATCCGCGCCCTGCCACGGCTTCTGGCTGTTGCGCATGGTGGCGAGCAGCGGGGCGATCACCGAAGAATGCCCGCCGCCTGCGAGGATGGTCGGGTGCGGGGCATTCGCCGCGCTGGATCGCCGGGCTGTGCCCTTGAGCCTCAGAAGGCTCGGCGCGACGACGGCGTGCTGGACGCCGCGCGTCGTTGCGGTGCCGAGTGGCTCATCGGGCGAGTATTCCCGCCTTCCGCCGCTGTAACCATGCGCCACCGAAATTACAAAAGGCTTTGCCTCGCGCAGGACATAGCGGCCCATGCCGCGCGCGATCCGTGCCAGCGTGTTGTCGGCGAGGGGCCGCACGGCTCGCAGCCCGTGCTTCTCGGCGATCTCGGCGCTCGAGTCGAAGATCGACGGACAGGGCAGCGACCAGTCGATGCACTCGGCCGCCGTGCGCCAGGGTAGCAGCTTGCCGTTCCGGACGGGCGCACTCTTCGGGTCGCCGTGGGTCGGCTTCGGCCAGACGATCGGCCTGCCGTCGCGGCGGGCAACCATAAAGAACCGCTTGCGGATCGTCGCCGCGCCATAGTCGCAGCCCCGCAGTTCGCGGAACTGGACGCGGTAGCCCGCCTTGCGCAGGCGCTTGATCCAGAGCTCGAAGGTCATCCCCTGGAATTCCTTCACCGGCTGGCCGTCCTCGCCGACCGGGCCCCATGTCGTGAATTCCTCGACGTTCTCCATGCAGATGACGTCGGGCTTCACCTTCTCGGCCCAATCGACCACGATCCACGCAAGGTCGCGGATGTTGCGGTCCCTCGGCGCGCCGCCCTTGGCCTTCGAGAAATGCTTGCAGTCGGGCGAGGCCCAGAGCAGCCCGACCTTGCGGCCTGCGGCGACCTCGAGTGGATCGACGTCCCAGATGTTGCTGTCGAGGTGCAGCGTGTCGGGGTGGTTGGCGGCGTGGAGCGCCAGCGCGGCGGCGCTGTGGTTGATCGCGACATCGGGACTGCGCCCCAGCGCCATCTCGATGCCGGTGCTGGCTCCACCACCCCCGGCGAAGCTGTCGATGATCAGCGGCAGCGTCACGCCGCCGCCTCCGTCTCGCTTTCGACGGCCATGCGGGTCACGGCCTTGATCCATTCGGCGATGGCCTCGACCTCGGTCATGCCGTCGCCGGTGACGCCCAGCACCGAGACGGAGGGGTAGAACAGCCCGCCGTCGGTGTTGTCGCGCAGCGGGATGGCGGTGCCGCCGTATTCGATCACCGCCTGGCGCATCGTGGCGATGCGGTCGGCGGGCGAGAGCAGCTCCAGCGCGGCCGCGAGATCGGCGCGCAGGGTGTCTAGGTTGGTGGCGGGCGGGCGGACTCGGACGATCATGTCCGTGCCCCCGGGCAGCGGATCGTGCGCGAGGCGGGCCAGCCGAGGGCGGCGGCGCGGGCGCGGATGCGGGACAGCAGCGGGGTGTCGTCGCTGAAGATCGCGTGGCGGGGCGGGTCGAGACGGTCGATCCGGACCGACCGGCCGAGTTCGGCCAGGTGAACGATCCAGGCGGGGCGGTAGAGTTCGGGCCGGTCGGCAAAGCGCGCCGGGTCGGCGATTACCTCGCGGGCAGTGGGCAGGGTCTGCATCGGTGGCTCCATCGGGTTGCGATGGGCCGAAAGGAAATGGAAGATTTATCCATTGTCAACTATTCTCTGGAAAAAACGTCCAGAATTGTTTTACAGCTAGACGTGCTGCGCTTTCGCGTCACTGTTGTTTGCGTCGCAACTGCGTCTCTTGGGGGGGGTTAAGTTGGAGAAATTTCCTGCGCATGACCGGGCTGTCTTTGCCGTCGCCGTCGGGCTCCGGGTTCCGATCGACCGAATCTACAGGTCCTGGTTCTTCAGGCTCTGGCGGTGCTGCGCAGCGATTCGCTCGGGCAGGTCGGTCAAACGCCCGCGATAGAGATAGTCCATGGAAACCCCGTATGCCTCGGCTACGGAATAGCCCATCTCCATTTTGAGCGGTTTTTTCCCGGCCTCGATCTTCGAATAGCTGGACGCGTCGACCCCGATGGACTGGGCAAAATCTCCACTATTCATCCCGAAAGCCTCGCGCACGACGCGCAAGCGGAAGGCGATTGCGTCGAGGTCCAGTCGCGCGTTTGGCGTGGCATTTTTCATGGCGCTAACTGACACGACGAGGCGGCGTCCATCCATCGGAGAAATTTCCTGACTTGACACATGGAAGAAACGTCCATTACGCATTCGGCATGGACGATTTTTCCAACATTCGCGACGTGATCGACATGTGGCCCACCCGGGCCGTCCTGGCCGATGAGATGAGTGCCATTCTCGAGGTCGCCGGCGGACGTGTGACGGGCGAGCAGGTGCACAAGTGGGCGCAGAAGGCGGCGATCCCGGCGCGGTTCCATCAAACGCTGTTGGAGGCCGCGCGGCGTCGGGGGTTCCCTGTCACCGCAGATGTGATCGTTCGCCTGCATCATCTGCAAAGGGCGGCGGCATGAGCGCGCGGCCGGGAGATTGCCTGGCGGTATCCAGGTCGACTCAGCATTCCAGTTTCCTCCCCGCACAGGCCGGGTTGAGGGAAGCGCGGGCGGCCCGTGTTTGGGGACAGGCGGGCCGCCCGCATCCAGGCTCCGGTGGGGAC
>JAGRMS010000129.1 GCA_020441135.1 Pseudooceanicola sp. | reverse complement strand
CCGAATACGGCGAATACGTCTCGGGACCCCGCGTCCTGCCGCGCGAGGAGACCAAGCGGCGGATGAAGGCGGTGCTCGAGGACATCCAGTCGGGCCGCTTCGTGCGCGACTTCATGGCCGAGAACGCGGTCGGCCAGCCGAGCTTCAAGGCCACCCGGCGGATCAACGACGCCCACCAGATCGAGAAGGTCGGCGCGACCCTGCGCGAGATGATGCCGTGGATCTCCAAGGGCAAGATGGTGGATCGGGCGCGCAACTGAGGCGCCCCTGCCGGGGGCTTCGCGCCCCCGGACCCCCGCGGGATATTTTCTTCAAGGCAAGGACGCTCACGCCGCGCCCCGGCGAGGGACGCGAGCATCACTTCGGACGGTCATCGGCGTCCCCGCCTGTACCGTGCCCTGAACATCTCTCAGTATCCTTAACAAAAGGTATCTTCCTCTTGCTGAAAATATCCCCGCCGGAGGCATCGTGCCGCAGGCGCGATTGGGGGCCGGGGGGCTGCGCCCCCCGCGTGGATCGGATCGCGCCAGCGATCCGATGTCTCAGAACGGGATTTCGTCGTCCATGTCGCGCGACGAGGACGAACCGCCCCCGCCGCGATTGTCATAGCGGTCGTCCTGCGGGCCGCTGTCATAGCCCCCGCCATAGCCGCCCCGGTCGCCACCGCCACCGCCACCGCCGCCATCGCGGCCGTCGAGCATCACCAGCGTGGCGTTGAACCCCTGCAACACGATCTCGGTGCTGTAGCGATCCTGGCCCGACTGGTCCTGCCACTTGCGGGTCTGCAACTGGCCCTCGAGGTACACCTTCGAGCCCTTCTTCAGATACTGCTCCGCAACCCGGACCAGGCCCTCGTTGAAAATGGCCACGGAATGCCATTCGGTCCGCTCGCGCCGCTCGCCGGTGTTCCGGTCCTTCCAGTTCTCCGACGTGGCGATCCGCAGGTTGCAGACCTTGCCGCCGTTCTGGAAGGTGCGCACCTCGGGGTCGCGGCCGAGGTTTCCGACGATGATGACTTTGTTGACTGATCCGGCCATGACTTTCCCCCGTGCCTGCTGTCTGCCCTTGCGCCTGCGAATCCCGCGGCGCGGTCCGCACGAGCCTATACGTCACCCCGAGAGGTTGAAACATGGTAAACGCGTGCTGGACACCCGGTGCTGGCATTTCCCGCCCAAGACGGTATAGTCGCGCGCGGACAGGGAATGCGAGAGGCTCGGGCCGGATGCAGGGCATTTGGGTGGTGACGGTTGCGGCGGCGCTGGCGCTTGCCGGTCAGGCGCAGGCGGACGTTCTGGCCAGCAAGGCCAAGCGCGCCTCCTACAAGGCGCAGACCAAGCTGCTCGATACCCGGGCCGCCGCGCAGTACAACGATTCCGTTCGTCTTCAGCCGCCTTCGGTCAATACGCCCTCCAAGTGGGCAAGCGGCGCCTCCTACAGCAGCAAGTATCGCGGCCAGTTCCTTGAAATGGCAAAGGAAGCCGCGCGTCGGCACGATGTGCCCGAGGATCTGTTCGCCCGTCTTGTCCAGCAGGAATCCGGCTGGAACCCCAATGCCCTGTCGCACAAGGGTGCGATGGGCCTGGCGCAGCTGATGCCCGACACGGCGCGCTCGCTGGGCGTCGACCCGGCCGATCCCTACCAGAACCTCGAAGGCGGCGCGCGCTATCTCGCGATGCAGTTCCGCGAGTTCGGCTCGTGGAAACTGGCGCTGGCCGCCTACAATGCCGGGCCGGATGCGGTGAAGAAATACAACGGGGTGCCGCCCTACAACGAGACGACGAACTACGTTCGAGTGATCTTCGGCAGCTGATATCGCTTCCGGCACGTTCGCACCCTTGGCGCCAAGTCCCTGATATTCGGCATATAAATTCCGGCAGTCTTGCCGCGCCCGGCGCTTTTCCGCCAGCGCGCCGGGCCAGACGCGCGGAAATCTGCGGAACTTCTTCAAGGCCTTCCGGGTTGTCGAACCATACGAAACGGCCGCCCGCAAGCGTCCGGCGAAACGCCAAAGGAGAGACATCATGAACCGCTTTATCAAGCTGACCACCGCCGCCACTGCCGCCCTGGCCCTGTTGTCGGCGCCCGCCCTCGCCGCCAGCGAACCGACGGTGAAAGAGGTCAACGTGACCGCGCAGGTGACGAACCTCGATTCCAACGCGCAGGAATTCTACCCCAACATCGCCCATGACATTCTGACCGAAATCACCAACATCATGCCGCTGACCCACGATCAGCAGGGCTTCGTCATCGACGTGGTCGTCCAGAATGTCAGCCTCGACGGCAACAGCGTGCTGCCCGACAGCCGCGAGTTCAACCAGATCGAAGGTGTCATGTCGATTCGCGCCCAGGACACGAACGCCAATTCGGAAAGCTTCCCGATCAAGGTTGTGGCCCAGGGCGCCGGAGTTGCCACCCCCGAAGGCTTCGCCGTTGTCGAGCCGTCGACCACCGACTTCTACCAGGCCCTGATCGCAGGTTTCGCCCGCGAGGTGGCCGAGCGCGAGCCGGAAGTCATGCCGATGGCCAGCTCCAAGTAAGCCGCGCCGGATAGCTGCCGGATAGATCTGGACCGCCCGCGTCCCGCGCGGGCGGTTTTGCTATTCCGCCGCCAGCCGGATCACCGGCTCCATCTCCAGCAACTGCTCTTCGGTCAGGTGGCACTTCACCTGGTGCCCGCCCTCGCGCACGCGCACGGGGGGCACCTCGCGTTCGCAAAGGTTGCCGGGCACCTGCGATTTCCAGCGGCAGCGGGTCTGGAACGGACAACCGGGCGGCGGGTTCATCGCCGAGGGGATGTCGCCCTCCAGCACGATGTGCTTCTTGACGACCGAAGTGTCCGCAATCGGCACCGCCGACAGCAGCGCCTNNCTCGGTATAGGGGTGATAGGGCGGGTTGAAGACCTGGTCCGTGGTGCCAAGCTCGACAACGTGGCCCAGGTACATGACCATCACCCGGTCGCTGAGGTATCGCACGATCGACAGGTCGTGGCTGATGAACAGCAACGTGGTCTTTTCGCGCCGCTGGATCTCCATCAGCAGGTCCGTCACCGCCGCCTGCACGCTGACGTCCAAAGCCGAGACCGGCTCGTCCGCCACCACGATCCGCGCGCCGCCAGCAAAGGCGCGCGCGATGCCCACCCGCTGCTTTTGCCCGCCCGACAGCTGGCGCGGCATTCGCTCGGCAAAGGCACGGGGCAGCTTCACGAGGTCCAGCAGTTCCAGCATCCGCGCCCGCCTCTCGGCATCGGAGTTGCCGATGCGGAAGACCTCCAGCGCCCGGATGATCTGGCGGCCCACGGTCATCGAGGGGTTCAGCGTGTCGAAAGGGTTCTGGAACACCATCTGGATATCCGAAACGGTGCCGGTATCGCGCGCCTCGATCGGCACCTGCTCGATGCTGCGGTTGTCGAGCAGGATCTGCCCGTCGCTCGCCGTCTCCAGCCCCATCAGCACCTTGGCGAAGGTGGACTTGCCGCAGCCCGACTCGCCGACAATCGCCAGCGTCTCGGATTCGCGCGCCTCGAAGGACAGGGTCTCGTTCGCCTTCACAACCTTCTTGTCGCCACCGCCGAACAGGGCGTTGGCCGCGACCTCGTAGTATTTCTTCAGGTTGTCGATTTTCAGCACGGTCTGGCCGATCTCGGCCTTGGCCTTGACCTCGCCCGCCTTGACCGGCGCGTCCCAGTCGATCTCCTCGAAGCGCAGGCAGCGGGTCTGGTGGCGGTCGTTACCGGGGACGGGCTCCATCAGGATCGGCCCGGCATCGCAGCGCCCGGCCTGGAAATAGTCGCAGCGCGGGCCGAAATTGCAGCCCTTGGGGCGTTCGTGGGGCAGGGGGAAGTTGCCCCGGATGGCGACCAAGGGCCGCGCCGTCTTGTCCGCCCCCGGCAGCGGGATCGACCGGAACAGCGCCTGCGTATAGGGGTGGCGCATCTCGTCGAAAACCTCGGTGATGCTGCCTCGCTCCACCGCCTCGCCGGAATACATCACGCAGATGCGGTCGC
>JAGRMS010000128.1:2892-3021 GCA_020441135.1 Pseudooceanicola sp. | reverse complement strand
GGTGATAGTTGCCCATCACGTCGCCCGAAATCTTCGCCGACTTGCGGAAGCCGCCGGTCGAGGACAGGCGCAGCTCACGCATGGCGTAGAGGATGCGGCGATGAACCGGCTTCAGCCCGTCGCGGGCAT
>JAGRMS010000128.1:0-2854 GCA_020441135.1 Pseudooceanicola sp. | reverse complement strand
AGCGCATAGGTCAGGTAGCGCTCGCCGATCGCCCGGCGCAGCGGTTCCAGCACCTCGCCTTGCGGGGGCTTCATGTTGGGGTCGTCTACCACGTCGCTCATAGATGCGGTGGTATCGCGCCGGACGGCGCGGGTAAAGCGCCCTGCGCCGGTTTTCCACAGGCGGCTTGCGGGCTGACGTAGCGACACCGCTGCCGAGGTTTTTCCCCGCAACCCTGTCCCGAATCGGCTTCAAGGCGTATCTTGTTGGAACCGGACGGCTGCTGTCCGCGTATTGCTAAAGAGTTCTGTTTACCGGGGGGCGCCGTGACGCGCTACATACTTCTGACGTTTGGTTTGCTCGGCTTTGCCGGTTACGAAATGAGCGGGGGAGCGGAGTTTCAGCCGCGTCCGCGTCCTGAAACGGTTGCCGAAGTCGCGCCGCCTCCGCCAGTGACGGTGAATGTGCCGACCACCGCTGCCACCCTCGTCGCCACCCGCGCGATGGAACGTCGCGCTGCACGCGAGGCGCGGAGCGATACCCCGGTGATCCGGGCCGGGCTGTCGAACGGGCTGGCTGGTGTCCCTTCCGGCGACGCGGCAATCGCTTCGCTGAAAGCCATTGCGGAGTCGGCGAGTTTCGAAAGCCCCGAAGCGCCCGAAGCGCAAGCGACTCCGGCGGCAGAGGCACAAGTACTTCCAGCGGTTGTCGAAGCGCCGGTCGTCACAAGCCCCGATCTGGTTCGCCCTGTCATGGCAAGCAATGCCGACGTACGCGCGATCAGCGCGACGCGCGTCAACATGCGCTCGGGGCCGGGTATCGATACCGAGGTGATGGCGCGCCTGACTCGGGGCCAGCAGGTGCAGGTGCTGGAGGACAACGGCCAGGGCTGGTTGCGGCTGCGCACCCTGCCGGGTGACCAGGTCGGCTGGATCGCCGAAAGGCTGGTCGGGCCGTCCGTGAACTGAACATTGCATCCCCCGCCCGGGCGCGCCAGTGTCGCGCCGAACGCGGGGGGCCATGCAGAAATCCATCCTTATCACCGGCTGTTCCTCGGGCATCGGGCTCGACGCGGCCCGCAGCCTTCACGCGCTTGGCTGGCAGGTCTTTGCATCCTGCCGCCAGCAGACCGATTGCGAACGGTTGATTGCTGAAGGAATTGCTTCGCCCCGTATCGACTATTGCGATACCGACAGCATCCGTTCCGGCCTCGCGCAGGTTTTGGAAGCGACCGGCGGAAGGCTCGACGCCTTGTTCAACAACGGCGCCCATGCGTTGAACGGCGCGGTCGAGGATTTGCCGACGGACGGCCTGCGCGCGATCTTCGAGGCAAACTTTTTCGGCTGGCACGAGCTGACGCGTCGGGTCATCCCGGTGATGCGGTCGCAGGGACAAGGACGCATCGTGCAATGCTCCTCGACTCTGGGGTTTTCCTACCTGGGCTGGCGGGGTGCCTACACGGCGACAAAACACGCGCTGGAAGGCTACAGCGACGTGATGCGGATTGAACTGGCCCCGGCGGGCATTCATGTCGTGCTGATCGAACCGGGGCCGATTGCCACCGCGTTCCGCAGGAACGGCATCCCGCATTTCGAACGCTTCATCGACTGGCGCGCCTCGCCCCGGCGGACGGACTATGAATCCAGCCTGATCCCGCGCATGTATCAAGACGGCGGCCCGGATCGCTTCGAGCTGCCGCCCTCGGCGGTGACAAAGGCGTTGCTCCACGCGCTGGAGTCGCCCCGCCCTCGCCCGCGCTACTACGTCACCATCCCGACCTGGATCGCCGGGACGCTGCGGCGTTTCCTGTCCAGCCGGGCGATGGACCGCGTCATTTCGCGGCTCTGACAAAACCCCTTCGCCTTTCCGGCCCGCCCGCGCTATGTCAGCGGCCAAAGGGGAAAAGACATGGACGCTCTCTACTACTTGATCCTGTTCGTGATGGGCGCGGTGGTCATCGTGCTGGCGGTCGGTATCGGCGGATTCGGCAAGGGCGGCGCGTTCAATGCCAAGTATTCCAACAAGATGATGCGCCTGCGCCTGCTGTTCCAGTTCATCGCGGTGCTGCTGATCCTGCTGTTCGTCTACCTGGGGGGCAAAGGCTGATGGTCGTCCTGAACCGCATCTACACCCGCACAGGCGACAAGGGCGATACGGCGCTTGGCAACAATACCCGGGTGCCGAAATACAGTCCGCGCGTCGCCGCCTATGGCACGGTGGACGAGCTGAACGCCACGCTGGGCGTCGCCCGGTTGCAGGCCGAGGCGGAAACCGATGCGGCGCTGATGCGTATCCAGAACGACCTGTTCGACCTCGGTGCGGACCTCTGCCGCCCCGACATGGCTTCGGATGCGCAGGCAGACTATCCGCCGTTGCGCATGGTACAGGCCCAGACCGACCGGCTGGAAGCGGAAATCGACGCGATGAACGCAAACCTGGAGCCCCTGCGCAGCTTCGTCCTGCCCGGCGGCACACCCTTGGCCGCGCAGCTTCACGTCTGCCGCACCGTTGCCCGCCGCGCCGAACGGCTGGCGGTGGAGCTGGCGGCGAGCGAAGAAGTCAACGCCTCGGCCATCCGCTATCTGAACCGTCTCAGCGACTGGTTCTTCGTCGCCGCCCGCATGGCCAACGACAAGGGCCGGGCCGATGTGCTCTGGGTGCCCGGCGCGAACCGTTAGCCTCGGCGCGATAGCGCAAACGGGCGTAAAACGCGGCGTCGAACGGCGATAACGTGACGATTTTGCGCTGTTTTCACCGGTCGCAGCCCGCTATCAGGGGCGAGGAAACGTGAATTGAGTCGCCCTCTGCGGCTCGTCAATGCTGAGGAGAGCACGCATGAAGGTCCTGGTACCCGTCAAGCGCGTGATCGACTACA
>JAGRMS010000557.1:1512-2128 GCA_020441135.1 Pseudooceanicola sp. | reverse complement strand
TGCGGCCAGATCGACATCGGCAACGCCCTGACCGAGATGGCGCGCAAGATGACCACGGGGATGCCGCAGGCGGATGGCGCGATCAAGGTCGAGGCGGTGATGGACGTGGCCCACGTCGCCAGCTCGGTGCGTTACATGGCAAGCCTGCCGCTCGAGGCCAACGTGCAGTTCATGACCGTGATGGCCACCAACATGCCCTTCATCGGGCGCGGCTGACGATGGCACAGAAGGGGGGCGCTGCCCCCCGCCGCCCGTGCCGGGCGACTCCCCCCGGAGATATTTGTCAAAGAGAAGAAATCAGGGGCGCCCGTCTTGTTCAGGGGCGTCTGTCCTGTTTCGGTTTCCCCGCGCCCGCACGGCGGCGCGATTCTTGGTTCCTGCCTCGGGGCCGCGGCAAACCGGCATGGCGATGGCGCAAGGCGGCGCGGCACCGCCCTGCGCTGCATCCGGGGCTCCCATCCCGCCGCCGCGCGCCCCGGGGCGATTCATGCCTTGGGGCGCGCCGGGCGATAGGCTAGGCTCGCCCCGGAACGGGGGGGGACGATGGCGGATTTCAAAAGCGTTTTTGGCACGGACAAGCCGGTGATCGGCATGGTGCATCTCGGCGCGCTGCCGG
>JAGRMS010000557.1:0-1406 GCA_020441135.1 Pseudooceanicola sp. | reverse complement strand
ACGAGAACGACCGCCCCTACGAATTTGCCGTCGATACCGCCTCGACCGCGACGATGGCCTATGTGATCGGGCGGCTGCGGGGCGAGATCACCGTGCCTTTCGGCGTCAACGTGCTCTGGGATCCGCAAAGCACCATCGCGCTGGCCGCCGCCACCGGCGCCGCCTTCGTGCGCGAGATCTTCACCGGCACCTATGCCTCGGACATGGGGCCCTGGACCCCCGACGCCGGGGCGGCGATGCGCTATCGCAACCGGCTGGGACGGTCGGACTGCCTGATGCTCTACAACGTCTCGGCCGAGTTCGCCGACAGCCTCGACCGCCGCCCCTTGCCCGACCGGGCGCGCTCGGCGGTCTTCTCCTCGATCCCCGACGCCGTGCTGGTCTCGGGCCAGATCACCGGAGAGGCGGCGGCGCTGTCGGACCTCGAGTCCGTCAAGCGGGTGCTGCCTAACACGCCCGTTCTGGCCAACACCGGCGTGAAGCACGACACCGTGGCCGAGGTGCTGCGGGTGGCCGACGGCTGTGTCGTCGGCTCGGCGCTGAAGGTGGGCGGCGACACCTGGAAGCCGGTGGACGCGGAACGCGCGGCGGATTTCATGGCGCGGGTGCGGGCGGCGCGGGCATGACCCTGAAGCAGGATCTACTGGACCTGATGATGGTCCCCGGCCTTTCGGGCCACGAACAGCGCATCCGCGCCGCGATCCGCGCGCGGCTGCCCAAGGGGCTGCACCCGACCACCGACGCGCTTGGCAACCTGACCGTCAGCTTTCCCGGCCACGGCCCGCGCGTCATGCTCTTCACCCACATGGACCAGCTCGGCTTCATCGTCCGCAAGGTCGAGGCGGACGGAAGCCTTCGGGTCGAACGCCTTGGCGGCGTGCCCGAACGGGCGCTGGCGGGGCAGGCGGTGGTGATCTCCACCGACAGCGGCGACATCCCCGGCGTCATCGCCAACAAGAGCCACCACGCCACCACGGCGGAGGAGAAATACACCGTCCTCCGCGCCCCCGACCTGCGCATCGACTGCGGGTTCTCCACCAGGGCCGAGGCCGAGGCGCAGGGCATCCGCATCGGCGCGCCGGTGGTCTATCGCCCCAACGCCATGGAGCTGGCGAACGGACGCATCTGCGGCACCGCCGTCGACGACCGTGCCGGCTGCGCCGTCCTGCTGGACGTGATCCGGGCGCTGGCCGCCCGCAAGCAGGGCCCCGAGGTCCACGTCGTCTTTACCGTCCAGGAGGAATTCAACCTCCGCGGCGCCCAGGTGGCCGCGCAGGCGATCCAGCCCCAGATCGCCATCCAGGTCGACCTGATGAACGCCACCGATACCCCCGACATGGCCGACCGGGGCGAGATGTTTCTCGGCCAGGGCCCCGGCATGAGCCTCTATTCCTTCCACGGCCGCG
>JAGRMS010000127.1:9383-10468 GCA_020441135.1 Pseudooceanicola sp. | reverse complement strand
ATCATCTTCGGCACCGGGCGCAGCGACTACCCTAACCAGGTCAACAACGTGCTGGGCTTTCCCTACCTGTTCCGCGGCGCGCTCGACATCCACGCCCGGGCGATCAACGACGAGATGAAGATCGCCTGCGCCCACGCGCTGGCGAAACTGGCGCGCGAGGACGTGCCGGACGAGGTGGCGCTGGCCTATGGCAAGAACCTGACCTTTGGCCGCGACTACATCATCCCGACGCCCTTCGACCCCCGCCTGATCCACCGCATCCCGCCCGCCGTGGCGCGGGCCGGGATGGATACCGGCGCGGCGCGGCGGCCGATCATCGACATGGAGGCCTATGAGCTGTCGCTGAAGTCGCGCATGGACCCGACGGCGAGCATCCTGCGCGGCCTGAACACCCGCGCCCGGGCGGCGCAGTCGCGGATGATCTTTGCCGAGGGCGACGATCCGCGCGTGCTGCGGGCGGCGGTGATGTACCAGCGGTCGGGCCTTGGCACCGCGCTGGTGGTGGGCCGCGACGACGACGTGAAGCGCAAGCTGGAGGCGGCGGGGATGGCCGATGCCGTGGGCGAGTTGCAGATCGTCAACGCGGCGAATACCGACCACCTCGCGACCTACAAGGAGTTCCTGTACAACCGCCTGAACCGCAAGGGGTTCGATGCGCAGGACGTCCACCGGCTGGCGGCGCGCGACCGGCACGTCTTTGCGGCGCTGATGCTGGCGCATGGCCACGGCGACGGGCTGGTGACGGGGGCGACGCGCAAGTCGGCGCACGCGCTGGAGCGGATCTGCCACGTCTTCGACGCCGATGCCAGCCACGGGGCCGTCGGCATCACTGCGCTGCTGCACAAGGGCCGGATCGTGCTGATCGGCGACACGCTGGTGCATGAATGGCCCGAGGCCGAGGATCTGGCGACCATCGCCGAACGCGCCGCACAGGTCGCCCGCCACATGGGGCTGGAGCCGCGCGTGGCCTTCGTCAGCTTCTCGAACTTCGGCTACCCGATGTCGGAACGTGCCGAGAAGATGCACCGCGCGCCCGCCGTGCTGGAGCGGCGCGGCGTGGACTTCGAATACGAGGGCGAGATGAC
>JAGRMS010000127.1:0-9285 GCA_020441135.1 Pseudooceanicola sp. | reverse complement strand
TCAAGCTGATGCAGGAAATGGCGGGGGCGACGGTGATCGGGCCGATCCTGGTCGGGGTCGACAAGCCGATCCAGATCGCCTCGACCGTGTCGACCGCCAACGACATCCTGAACATGGCGGTGCTGGCGTCCTGCAATATCGGCTAGGAGTGCTTGCCGGCGAAGGGGGCCTCGTTGCCCCAGAGCTGGCGCACGCGGGCGTCGCGGCCGCAGGACTTGCGGTAGAAGGCATAGGCGCTCGACTGCCTTTTCGGCCCCGCGCGGGTCAGCACGATATTGCTGCCCTTGTAGTAGTCCTGGTGGTAGTCCTCGGCCTTGTAGAAGCGGGACGCGGGCAGGATCGGGGTGACGATTGTCTTGCCCAACGCCGCCTGCGCCTGCGCCCTGGCCTGTTCCGCCAGAGCCTGTTCCGCCTTGCCAGAGACGAATATCGCGGTGCGATAGCTGTCGCCCCGGTCGCAGAACTGCCCGCCCGCGTCGGTCGGGTCGACCGAGCGGAAGAACAGGTGCAACAGTTGTTCACGCGACACCCTGCCGGGGTCGAAGGTGATCTGCACCGCCTCGTAATGGCCGGTGCCGCCGTGCGACACCTGCTTGTAGGTCGGGTTCTTCAGCGTGCCGCCGGTGTAGCCCGAGACGACCGCGCTGACGCCGGGCACCGATTCGAAATCGGATTCGACGCACCAGAAGCAGCCGCCGGCAACGGTCAGGGTGTCGGCGCGGAGAAGGGTCGCAGAAAGAGTTGCAGAAAGGGTCAAGAGCAGGGCAAGGGCAAGATGGCGCATGTGGCAGTCCTCCGTTGCGTCCATGATGCGCTTTGCCTCGCCTGCGGCAATCCGGTGAAACGCCGGCTCACGCCGAGGTGACAGGGATTTACCGCCCCCGGCCGCGCCGCTAGCGTGGCCGGACCAGCAAGGAGCCAGTCATGCGCATCGCCATGTGGTCGGGGCCACGCAATCTGAGCACGGCGATGATGTATGCCTTTGGCAACCGCGCGGATTGCGCGGTGGTGGATGAGCCGTTCTACGCCTGTTACCTGGACCGCACCGGGCTGGACCACCCGATGCGGGACGCGGTGCTGGCAGCGCAATCGAACGACCCGGAAACCGTTGTGCAGAGCCTGACCGGACCCATTCCCGAGGGGCGGGCGCATTTTTACCAGAAGCATATGTGCCACCACATGATCGAGGGCATCCCGCGCGGCTGGATCGCGGGGATGCGCAATGTCTTCCTGATCCGCCACCCGGCGCGGGTGATCGCGAGTTACACCGAGAAGCACGAGGCGCTGACGCTGGAGGGCATCGGCTTTGTCCAGCAGGCGCAGATCTTCGAAGACTTGTCGGCGGCCGGACAGAAACCGCTGGTGATCGACAGCCACGACATCCGCGCCGACCCGGAAGGCGCGCTGCGCCGTCTTTGCGCGGCGCTGGACCTGGCCTGGGATCCGGCGATGCTGCGCTGGCCGGTGGGCGGGCACCGCTCGGACGGGGCCTGGGCGCCGCATTGGTACGGGGCGGTGCATCGGTCGACCGGGTTTGCCGGGGCCGAAGGGCCGTTGCCCGAACTGGTGGGTGCCGCGGCGGCGCTCGCCCGGCAGGCGCTGCCCTATTACCGGCAACTGGCCGCGCAAAAGCTCTGAGGGCGACCCGCCGCCCGGCGGGGCGCGGCTTGCTCAGCCGCGCAGCACGCCGCCGGTTGCCTTGCCGACCTTTTCGACGATTTTTGCCGAGACAGACTCGATTTCCGCCTCGGTCAGGGTCTTGTCGCTGGGTTGCAGGCGGACCGTGACGGCGAGGGATTTCTTTCCCTCGCCAAGCGAGCCGCCGGTGAATTCGTCGAAGACGCGCACGTCCTCGATCAGCGCCTTGTCGGCCCCGGCGGCGGCGTTCACCAAGGTCAGCGCCTCGACCCCGGCGTCGACCACGAAGGCAAAGTCACGCTCGACCGCCTGAAGGTCGCGCAGCTCCAGCGCGGCGCGGGTGGCGGTGCCCTTGCGGGCCATCGGCACCTCTTCGGGCCAGAGGGTGAAGGCGACGGCGGGGCCTTTCACGTCCAGCGCGGCGAGCACCCTGGGATGCACCTCGCCGAACACGCCCAGCATCTTCTTCGGCCCGAGGCAGATGCGCCCGTGGCGGCCGGGATGCCACCAGGACGCGCCGTCGCGCAACACCTGCACCTTGGCGGGCGCGCCCATGGCGGCGAGGATTGCCTCGGCATCGGCCTTGACGTCGAAGAGATCGACGGCGCGGGCCGATTTCTGCACGTCCTTCGCCCCGGTGCGGCCGACCAGAAGGCCCGCCACCTGCGTCTGCTGCTCGCCCGGTTCGCCGCCGTGGAAGGCGGGGCCGATCTCGAAGAGGGCGAGGTCCATGAACCCACGCGCCTGGTTGCGGGCGGCGGCTTGCAGCAGGCCGGGCAACAGGTCGGGGCGCATGTGGCTCATCTCGGAGGAGATGGGGTTTTCCAGCATCGTCGCGGGGGTGCCGCCGCCGAAGAGGGCGGCGCTGGCCTGGTCGATGAAGGAATAGGTCACGCATTCGTTGTAGCCGAGCGCGGCGCAGGTGCGGCGGGCGGCCTGTTCGCGGCGCTGGGCGGGGGTCATCACCGGGCGCGGCACGCCGGGGGTGAGGCGCGCCAGCGGGCGGCCTTCGAGTTTCGTCAGGGAGGCGACGCGGGCGACTTCCTCGACCAGATCGGCCTCGCCCTGAACGTCGGGGCGCCAGCTGGGCACCTGGGCCATGTTGCCTTCGAGGCGGAAGCCGAGGTGGGTCAGCGTCTGGCGCTGCTCGCTTTCGGGGATGTCCATGCCGACGAGGCTTTGCACCCGTGCCGCATCCAGCCGGTAGGCGCGGCGGTGATCCGGCGCGGCCCCGGCCTGCACCACGCTCGACGCCTCGCCGCCGCAGAGGTCGAGGATCATGCGGGTGGCCAGTTCCAGCCCCGGCAGGGTGAATTCAGGGTCTACACCACGCTCAAAGCGATAACGCGCGTCGGAGTTGATTTTCAGCGCGCGGCCGGTGAGGGCGATCTGGACGTTGTTCCAGAAGGCGGATTCGAGGAAGACGTTGGTGGTCTCTTCGGTGACGCCCGAGGCGTCGCCGCCCATGATGCCCGCGATGCTCTCGGGCGCGTTGGCGTCGGAAATCACCATCATGCCGGGCTCGAAGGTATAGGTCTTGTCGTCGAGCGCGACGAGGGTTTCGCCGCCCTTGGCGCGATGGACGCGCAGGGTGCCGCCCGCGACCTTGTCGGCATCGAAGACGTGCAGCGGGCGGTTGCGGTCGTAGGTGAAGAAGTTGGTGATGTCGACCAGCGCCGAGATCGGCCGCAGGCCGATGGCGCGCAGCTGGTCCTGGAGCCATTGCGGCGAGGGGCCGTTCCGGACGCCCCGGATCAGCCGCCCGGTGAAATGCGGGCAGCCGTCCAGCGTATCATCGTCGATGCCGATGGTGATCGGGCAGGGGTATTCGCCGACAACAGGCTCTATCGCGCGCTGTTTCAGCTTGCCGATGCCCCGCGCGGCGAGATCGCGGGCGACGCCCTGGATGCCAAGCGCGTCGGGGCGGTTCGGGGTGATGGCGATCTCGATCACCGGATCGACCTTGGAGGGATCGTTCTGCGCCAGCCAGTCGGTGAAACGTTCGCCCACCTCGCCCGAGGGCAGCTCGATGATGCCGTCGTGTTCCTCGGACAGCTCCAGCTCTTTCTCCGAGGCCATCATGCCGTAGCTTTCGATGCCGCGGATCTTGCCGACTCCGATGGTGGTGTCGATGCCGGGGACGTAGACGCCGGGCTTGGCGACGACCACGGTGATCCCCTCGCGGGCGTTCGGCGCGCCGCAGATGATCTGCAATTCGCCCTGGTCCGTCGCCACCTTGCAGACGCGCAGGCGGTCGGCGTCGGGGTGTTGTTCGGCGTGCAGCACCTTGCCGATGGTGAAGGCCTTCAGCTTGTCGGCGGGGTTCGTCACCTCTTCGACCTCGAGCCCGAGGTCGGTCAGCGTCTCGGCGATCTCGTCGACGCTGGCGGTGGTGTCGAGATGGGTCTTCAGCCAGGACAGGGTGAATTTCATCGATACGGCTTTCGGAAAGGCAAAACGGGTTGCGCTGGCAATGGCAAAGAAATGCCTTCAGCGCAAGGTCAGGCGGGGACTGACAGCCAATGGACCAGCGCGTCCTCGTCCGGCGGAAGCTCGGTCGCGAGGTCGCCGGCGAAGTCGAGGAAGGCGGCGCGGTTGGTGGCGTTCAGGCCGACGATGACGGGCAGGCCAAGGGCGGCGGCCTCGGCGATCACGGGGCGAAAGCCGCGGCCTTCGCATTCGTGCTTGCCGAACTTGTTGACGATCAGCAGGTCGGCGCCGGTGTTGAGCGACGCCTGGACAAGGCCGACGGCGGTTTCCAGCGCCTCGGGGTCAAGCCGGCAGCCGCGCGCGCCCGGGCCGAGCGATTGCGAGATGCGCAGGTCGGGGCCCAGGGGCAGGACGCGCACGTCCATGTCGCAGGGGCGGTCGGGGCCGCAGTCGGAGTTGATCTGGACGACGCCGACGACGCGCAGGCCCTTGGCGGCGAGGCGCATCGCCAGACCCGCGAGGAGCAGGTCGGTGCCGCCGCGGCTGCCGGCCATTGTATAGGCGATGGTCATGGGTCGCGCCCCCCGGAGCAATAGCCGCCCGATCCTAGCGGGCGGGCCGGGTGCGGGCAAGGCTCAGTGCGCGGCAGCGAGTTCCGCGTCGAAGATCAGGTCGAAGAGGTCGGCGTCGATCCGGCGCAGCGGCGTTGCGGGCTTGCGGGCGGTGGTGTGGCGGGCGGCGAGGGTGAATTCGTAAAGCGGCTGGCGGAGCGTCACGGCTTCAGCCGGGACCAGGCGCTGGGACAGACAGGACATTGGCTTGCCTCCTTCCGAGGGGCCGTCGCCGGGTCTGGCCTAGTCACCGTCCGGCGGCGTCATGCAGGCAGGATGGCACAGGATGGTTACGATCTCTGTAACCGCGGTCACAGTTTGTCGGCGAAGTGCTCGAGCAGCTTGTGCTTGAGGATCTTGCCGGTGGGCGCGGCGGGCAGGCTGGTGGCGACGATGATCCGGGACGGGCGCTTGTAGCCCGCCAGGCGCCGGGCGGCGAAGGCGCGCAGGTCTTCGGGGTCGGGCAGGTCGCCCTCGGCGGCCTGGACGAAGGCCAGCACCTCTTCGTCGCCGTCCTTGCGGCGGCCGATCACGGCGCATTGGATCACCTGGGGGTGGTCGTTCAGCGCGGCCTCGACCTCGGGCGGGTAGACGTTGAAGCCGCCGTGGATGATCAGTTCCTTGGACCGCCCAACGATGTGCAGGCGGTTCTCCGCGTCGATCAGGCCAAGATCGCCGGTGCGCAGCCAGCCGTCGGGCGACAGGACGGCGGCGGTGGCCTCGGGGTTCTTGTAGTAGCCTTTCATGATGTTCGGCCCGCGCGCCAGCACCTCGCCCACGCCATCGCCGCCGCCGGGGACGGATTGGTCGATGGCAAGCTCGGTGCCGGGCAGGGCGGGGCCGCAGGAGGTGTCGGGGTCACCGAGCCTGCTGTGCGTCAGGGTCGCGCCGGCGGTGGTTTCGGTCATGCCGAAGCCGTTTTGCAGGGGCGCACCGTAGAACGCTTCGGCCTTGCGCTTCCATGCCGGGTCGAGCGGGGCGGCGCCGGAGGAGACATAGCGCAGCGTGTCGGTCGGCAGGCGGTCGTGGCCTTGTTCGCGGGCGTATTGCATGAGCAGGGCGTGCATCTGCGGGACGCCGGAATAGACGGTCATTCCCTTTATCAGAGCCTGATACAGCTTGGCGGCGGAAAAGCGCGCCTCGTAGTGCAGGTGCGCCCCGGCGCAAAGGCTGGCGGTGGTGATCGAGGTCAGGCCGAAGACGTGGCTTATCGGCAGGACGGCGTAGACGCGGTCGTCTTGCGTGATGCCGCGCTGTTTCGCCGAGGTGCGGCCGCCGAACAGCAGGTTGTCATGGGTCAGCATGACCCCCTTGGGCGTGCCGGTGGTGCCGGTGGTATACAGCAGCACAGCAACGTCGGGCAGGTCGTCGGGGTTGCTGGTCCCCGCCAGCAGGTGCATCTGGCCGAAGGGGCCGTCGATGGGCTGTGCCTGCATCCGCTCGGCGTGCGCCGCCGCGTCGGGCGAGGCGGCGGAGGTGAAGAGCAGCGCGGCGGGGCGGGCGTGGTCGAGGATGCGGGCGATCTCGCCCCCGGTCTGGCGGGCGTTCACCGGCAGGGCGATGGCCCCCATGCGCGAACAGGCGAAAAGCGCGGCGAAGGCGGCGGCGCAGTTCTCGACAAGGATCGCGACGCGGTCGCCTTGGCGCACGCCGGTGTCGTGCAACAGGGTTTCCAGCGCGGTGCAGGCGGCGTCGGCCTGGGCATAGGTCCAGTCCGCGCCGGTGGAATCGCTGATGCCGCGGGTATCGGGGCGCCGGGCCACCTGCGCGTCGAGGAAGTCGTGCCAGCGTCCGGTCATTTGCTGAAGTCCGGTTTGCGTTTTTCGAGGAAGGCCGAGATGCCCTCGCCCGCCTCGGCCCCGCCCTGCGCCTGCGCCATGGCGTCGCGTTCGAGGTCGAGCTGGGCCGATTCGCTGGTGCCGTAGGCGCTGGAGACCAGCGAGCGGATAACGCTTTGCGCCTCGCGCGGGCCGGTGGCGAGGGTATCGGCGAGGGCGTGGGCCTGCGCCTCGGTTTCGCCTTCGGGGACGACGAGGTTGACGACGCCGAGTTGCGCCATGCGTTCGGCCTCGACCGGGCGGGCGAGCAGGCAGAGCTCCATCGCCAGCGGACGGGGCAGCATTCGGGCGAGGCTGGCGGTCAGGCCGCCGTCGGGGACCAGCCCGGCCTTGACGTAGGAGGCGGTGAACTTCGCGCCCGCGGCCGCGACGACCAGGTCGCAGGCCAGCGCGATGGACATGCCCGCCCCCGCTGCGCCGCCTTCGACGGCGGCGATCACCGGGACGGGGCAGGCGCGCAGGGCGCGGACGACGCCGTGCAGCCCGTCGATCTTGTCGCGCCGTTCGGGTTCGGTCAGCTTGCGGCGTTCGATCAGGGTGTTGAGATCGCCGCCCGCGCAGAAGAAGCCGCCTTCGGAGGTCAGGATCACCGCGCGGATACGGGGCTCGGCGGCCAGCGCGACGGCCTGATGCACCGCCGCGTAGAGGTCGGGCGAGAGCGCGCCGCGCCGCTTGGGGTTCATGTTGACGACGACGACGCGGTCGCTTTGATCGTCGATCCGTGCGAGGGTCATCAGGCTCTAACCTTGTCGAACCGGCTTGTAGACGCCGGTGCTGGTGGCGATGAGGGTGCCCTGTTCGTCGGTCAGCTCGGCCCCGATGAACAGCGTGCGCTTGCCGCCCCCGGTGATGGTGCCGATGGCGGTGACGCGGCTGCCCGAGGTCGCCGCCGCGAGGAACTGCGTGGTGAAGGAGACGCTGAGCATCGGCGGCATGGTGGCCTTGTCGACGTGCATGGACCCCGAGATGCCGCAGGCGCTGTCGAGCAGCGTCGCGATGATGCCGCCGTGCAGGACGCCGTGGCGGTTTGTGTGGTCGGGCGTGATGTCGAGCCAGACGCGCGCCCGTCCGTCGGGGTGGCCGGTGTCCGTCACCCAGCCGATCAGGCGCTGGGTGCCGGTTTCGCCGATGCGCAGTTCGGGATCATGCCGCGCTGAGTTCAATGAACCGCTCCAGGTGGTAGTCGGTGTCGCCGAAACGGTGGTCGGTCATGACGATCCGCTTGGCGATATGGGCGAGTTCGTATTCCTTCGTCATGGCGATGCCGCCGTGCATCTGGATCGATTCCTCGGCCACCAGCCGCCCGACGCGCCCGATCAGGTTGCGCATCGAGGCGCCGTGCAGGTCGCGCTTGTCGGTGTCGAGGTGGCCCGCGCCGTTGATGACGGCGGACCGCGCCTGCTCCATTTCGATCAGCAGGTCGGAATAGCGGTGGGCGAGGGCCTGGAAGGTGCCGATGGGCCGCCCGAACTGCTTGCGGGTCATCAGGTAGTCGCGCGTCAGCTCGACTGCCGTGACCATCGCGCCGAGGGCCTCTGCCGCGAGGGCGACGTTGGCGCGGGCGATGGCGTCGTGCAGGGCGGGCAGTGCCTTGCCGGCAGAGCCTAACCGGGCGGATTCGGGAATTGTGACATTGTCGAGCGTCACTTCGGCGGCGCGGCCGCCGGCGAGCATGGGATAGCCGCGCATGGTCAGCCCGGCACTGTCGGCGGCGACGAGGAACAGCGAGATGCCGTCCGCATCCGCCACGCCGCCGCTTTCGCGGGCGGAGACGATGAGGTGGCCCGCCGCCTCGGCATTCACCACGACGGACTTGCGGCCGTCGAGGGTGATCTGGCCGCCCGAGACCTTGGCGGTGGTTTCGACGCGCGACAGGTCGTAACGCGCGACGGGTTCGCCGTGGGCGAGCGCGAGGTGGGCGGTGCCTGCGATGATCTCGTCCACCAGCGCCTTCTGGTCGTCGTTGCCGAGCGCCGCGATCAGCCCGCCGCCGAGGATGGCGGTGTCGAGGAAAGGCTCCACGACGCCTGCGCGGCCGAGTTCCTCGAACACGGTCGACAGGTCGAAGCCCGCGCCGCCAAAGCCGCCCTGGTCTTCGGTGAAGAGCGCGCCGATGACGCCGAGTTCGGCGAGTTCGGCCCAGATTTCGGGCGAATAGCCCTTGTCAGAGTCGATGATCGTGTTGCGGGTCTTGGTGTCGTATTTGTCGGACAGATAGCGGCGCAGGGTGTCCTGCAGCATCTGGCGTTCTTCGGTCAGGTTGAAATCCACGCGCTCAGCCCCCCATCTTGACCTTGGCGATGATCCCGCGCTGGATCTCGTTGGATCCGCCGAAGATCGACAGCTTGCGATTGTTGAAATAGGCCGCCGAGACGGGGCCTGCGTAGTCGGGGCCGACGGGATCGTTGTCGCCCTCGACCGATTCCGAGGGGAAGGGCATCGCGTAGGGGCCAACCGCGCGGCGGGCGAGGTCGTTGATTTCCTGCCGGATGATGGTGCCCTTGACCTTGAGCATCGAGCTTTCGACGCCCGGGGCCTGACCGGCGGCGGCCATCGAGATGATGCGCATGTTGCTGGTCGCCATCGCCATCAGGTCGATTTCGACCTTGGCGAGACGCGCCGCGAAATGCGGGTTCTGGATCAGCGGCTTGCCGTTGGCCTGTTCGGCGCGGGCGATGCGCTTGACCGATTCCAGACCGGCCTGGCTGAAGCCGACCCCGGCGATGCCGGTGCGTTCGTGGGTGAGCAGGTACTTGGCGTAGGTCCAG
>JAGRMS010000556.1 GCA_020441135.1 Pseudooceanicola sp. | reverse complement strand
ACCCGCAGCGCCTGCGGCAGGATCACCAGGCTCATCGTGCGGTTGGGGCGCAGGCCCAGGGCCGATGCGGCCTCGGTCTGGCCCTTCGACACGGCCTGGATCCCGGCGCGCACGTTCTCGGCGATGAAGGCGCCGGTGTAGATCGAAAGCGCGAACCAGAGCGCGATCAGCGGACCGCCGACCTTGAGGCCGCCGGAGAAGTTGAAGCCCTTGAGCTCGGGCACGTCCCAGGACAGGCCGAGGATGACGCAGAGCGCGATGACCGGGACGAACCAGATGGCAAGGTTGGTCCAGACGGTGACGGGACGCTTGCCGGTCTGTTCCTGGATGGCATTGGCGCGCGCGGTCACGGCGCGGGTTGCCAGCAGCGAGCCGACCAGTACCGCGATCACCAGCAGCCAGTTCAGAGGGGCAATGTCGCCGCTGAAGCCGCGGGTGAAGTAGGGGCCGGGGATGTAGACGCCGCGGTTGGTGAAAGCGAAGAGGTCCAGCAGCATGGACGATTCCGGCTCGGCCCCGCGGAAGGCGCTGGGGGCCGGCAGGACCGCCGTCATGATGGTGAAGATGATGATGATCCAGATCAGCACCGGGATGTTCCGGAAGATCTCGACATAGATCGCCATCAGCTTGCGGACGAGCCAGTTGTTCGACAGGCGCAGGACGCCGGCGATGACGCCGAAGAAGGTGGCCGTGATGCAGGCGAGGAACGCCACCAGCAGGGTGTTCAGGATCCCGACGATGGCGGCGCGCAGGTTGCTGGACTGGCTGTTGTAGTCGATCAGGGTCTGGTTGATGTCATAGCCGGAGGGGCTGGAGAGGAACCCGAACGAGATGTTCAGCCCGGCCTCGGCGAGGTTGGTGGCGAGGTTGTAGTAGAGGTAGGCCAGCACCAGCGCGAGCGCGATGGCGGCGATGACCTGAAGGGTCAGCGACCGGAACCGCGTATCGTACAGCAGCATGGATAGCCGGAAGTCCCCCTTGGGGGGGTCTGTGATCGTTGTCATGGTGCGTCCCTGTTGGTCGCCCCGGGTCTGTCCTCCGGCCGGGTATGTCCCGGCTCCACAAGCCCCGAGTGCAATGTCGTCAATGGTCGAAGGGCGCGGCCTGCGCCGCGCCCTCCGGTGTCGTTCTTAGCGGAACGGCGGGGAGTAGAGCAGCCCGCCCTTGGTCCATTGCGCGTTCAGGCCGCGCGACAGGCCGATGGCGGTGCTTTCGCCGATGTTCTTGTCGAAGATCTCGCCGTAGTTGCCGCCGACCATGATGGCCTTCTTGGCCCAGTCGTTGCTGAGACCCAGCATCTCGCCCAGGGTGCCCTCGCTGCCGAGGATCCGGTTGATCTCGGGGTTGTCGCTGCCCTTGGACAGTTCTTCGGCGTTGGCGGCGGTGATGCCGTATTCCTCGGCCGAGATCAGCGCGTTCAGCGTCCAGCGGACGACGTCTGCCCACTCGCTGTCGCCGTGGCGGACCAGCGGTGCCAGCGGCTCTTTCGAGATGATCTCGGGCAGCAGGATGTG
>JAGRMS010000555.1 GCA_020441135.1 Pseudooceanicola sp. | reverse complement strand
TCATCTTCTGCAACCGCAAGACCGATGTGGATATCCTCGCGAAATCGCTGAAGAAATACGGCTATGACGCGGCGCCGATCCACGGCGACCTCGACCAATCGCAGCGCACGCGGACGCTGGACGCCTTCCGCGGCGGCGAGCTGCGGATCCTCGTCGCCTCGGACGTGGCCGCGCGGGGGCTGGACGTGCCGAGCGTCAGCCACGTCTTCAACTTCGACGTGCCGGGCCATGCCGAGGACTATGTTCACCGCATCGGCCGCACGGGGCGCGCGGGCCGGGACGGCAAGGCGCTGACGATCTGCGTCGGGCGGGACGAAAAGAACCTCGCCGATGTGGAGCGGCTGGTGCAGAAGGAAATCCCGCGGCTGGAAAACCCGCTGAAGAGCCTGCCCGCGGCGGAAGAGGACGACGCGCCGCGCGAAAAGCCTTCGCGCAGCCGTTCGTCGCGCAGCCGCAGGGACACGCCCCGGCCCGAGCCGGTGGCCCAGGAAGCGGAACCGGCAAAGCGCGAACCCGCGCCGCCCCGCGAGCCCGCCCCGCCCCGCCGCGAACCGCGCCAGGACAGCGGCCCGGCGGTGGTCGGCATGGGCGACCACCTGCCCAGCTTCATCGCGCTGAGTTTCGAGCAGCGCCGCGACGACTGACGCGGTAGCCTCGCCTTAACACCTTTGGCCTAGGCTGAAGCCTCTGGCCAAGGGTGTCTTGCGATGATCCGTTCCCTGTCGACCTTCCTGACCGATCTTCGGGCAGAGCCGCGCCATGCGCTGCGCCATCCCTGCAAGCTGATCCTGGACGGGATCGAGATCTCGGCCACCCTGACCGAAATCAGCCTGGGCGGCGCGCGCATCGAACTGCCGCCGCAGTGCATTTCCTTCGTCCCCAGCGCCCTGCGCGCCGTTCATATCGACCACACCGGCACCCTGCGGGCGCAGGAACGCTGGCGGCGCCACGGCACGCTTGGCGCACGCTTTCGCAGCCGCGATTCGCGCCTGCGTGTCGCCGCCTGGTTCGAGGAGCTGGGGATACTGGACGAGGTCAGCCCAGGCGGCTGATCACCACCGTCACCTCGGGTTTCTTGCCGATCTCGCTCTGCGCCGTCTGCCGCACGATCCGCCGCATCGCCTCGTCCAGCGCGTCGTCGTCGCCCAGAGTCGCCGCCTTGGCGCGGTTGAGGAGCTGGCTCAGATCTTCCTCCAGCACCTCGGCCAGCGGGGCGTTGGAGGTGCCGATCTCGGGCAGGCCCATCGTCTCGCACCAGGGCTCGCCCAGCAGCTCGTCCTCCTCGTCGATGATGACCGTCACCAGCACATGGCCGTTCAGCGCCATGCGGATGCGGTCGCGCACCACGCCATCCATCGCCCCGATCATCACCGACCCGTCGAGATAGGTCCGCCCGGTATCGACGTATTCGGCCACCATCGGCACGTCGCCGGTCAGGTCCAGCATCGTGCCGTTGACCGCGACGATCGACGGGATGCCCGCCTTTTCGCCAAGCCCCGCATGTTCCCGCAGGTGGCGGTGTTCGCCGTGCATCGGCACCAGCATCTTCGGGCGCATCAGCGCGTGCATCCGCTCGAGGTCCGGGCGGTTGGCGTGGCCCGAGACGTGGTAGTCGCCGACGTGATCGTCCACCACGTCGACTCCCTTGATCGACAGGGCATTCATGATGCGGATCACGCCGCGCTCGTTGCCGGGGATGGTCTTGGAGGAAAACAGGAAGGTGTCGCCTTCCTTCAGCTCCAGCCCCAGATACTTGCCGCGCGACAGCTGCGCCGTCGCCGCCCGCATCTCGCCCTGGCTGCCGGTGGCGAGGATCATCAGGTTCTGGCGCGGCACCTCCTGCGCCTGCTCGGGGCTGATTACCGGCGGGAAATCGGTCAGAACGCCGCTCTCCACCGCCGCCTCGACCATCCGCCGCATCGCCCGGCCCAGCAGCACCACCGACCGACCCGCGCTGCGCGCCGCCGTCGCCAGCGTCTTGAGCCGCGCGACGTTGCTGGCGAAGGTGGTTGCCGCCACCAGCCCCTCGGCCTCGGCTATCAGCATGCGGATCGCGGGGGCGATCGTCGCCTCGGACCGGCCCGGATGCGGCGAAAAGACGTTGGTGCTGTCGCAGACCAGCGCCTGCACGCCGCCCTCGGCCACCTCGGCCCAGAGCGTGGCGTCGAAAGCCTCGCCGACGATGGGCGTCTCGTCCAGCTTGAAGTCGCCGGTGTGGACCACGCGGCCTGCGGGCGAGTCGATCACCAGCCCGGCGCTTTCGGGGATCGAATGCG
>JAGRMS010000126.1 GCA_020441135.1 Pseudooceanicola sp. | reverse complement strand
AGCGAGCCGAACAGCACGAAGAGGAAGACGAAGGAGGTCGAGACGCCCAGCGCGATGCCAAAGACGCCTTCGGTGGTGATCCACTGGTGGTTGACGATCTCGGCCAGCGAGTTGCCCTTGTGGGCGATGATGTCGGGCATCCACGGCCCGAGCACGGTGTAGAGCAGGAAGACGGATGCCACGATCATCAACGCGGGGCCAAGCGCGCGGCGGGTGGCCTCGAGCAGGATCATGATGCCGAGAACGGCAACGACATAGTCCTGCATGATCGGCGCGCCGACGCGGTTGGCGATGTCGCGGTAGAAGAAGAAGAGGTAGAGCGCGGTGAGCGCGCCGAGGATGGCCAGCGCCCACTCCCACACCGGGATGCGGTCCTTGGGCGAGCCGAGCACGACGGTGGCGACGACGAAGAGCGCGGGGAGCGGGATCCACCAGGTCGCGGTGCCGTCCTTGGCCGAGATCATGAAGAGCGCGGCGAGCGCGATGGGGACGATCACCCCAAGCGCCAGCTGGAAGGTGGTGCGGGCGGCAGGGAAGGCCAGCACGCCGAGGAAGATGGCGAAGCCGAGGTGGATCGACCGGGCCAGCGTGTCGTTGAACAGGCCGAAGGGCGAGGCGATGTAGAGCTGGAACACCGACCAGGCCAGCGCGACGACCAGAAGCAGGGTTCCGATCGGGCCGCTGGGGCTGCGTCCGCCGGTATCGGAGGAGGCGACGAGTTCGTCGAGTTCCGCCTGGCTGAGGCCGCCCTTGCCCGCGGCTTCCGCCTCGACGGCCGCCGCCTGTTGCTGGTCCTTGTCGGTCATGGGATAAACCCCCGCTGTTCCCTGTTGATGGCGTCTGTTGCGCCTTATCTGGCGGCCCCGCGTCGAGGCGGAGCCGCTGCTTTCAGGTCGGACGGCCGGGGATCACTTGATCCAGCCGCGCTCCTTGTAGTATTTCTCGGCGCCCGGATGCAGCGGCGCGGACAGGCCGTCGGAGATCATCTCGGATTCCTTGAGGTTGGCGAAGGCCGGGTGCAGGCCCTTGAAGCGGTCGAAGTTGTCGAAGACCGCCTTGACCACCGTATAGACCACGTCATCGGGCACATCCGCCGAGGTCACGAAGGTCGCCTTGACGCCGAAGGTTTCGACATCCGCGTCGGTGCCCTTGTAGAGCCCGCCGGGGATCACCGCCTTGGCGTAATAGGGGTTGTCGGCGACCAGCTTGTCGATGGCGGGGCCCGTCACCGGGATCAGCTTGGCGTCGACGGTCGAGGTGGCTTCCTGGATCGAGCCGTTCGGGTGGCCGACGGTATAGATGATCGCATCGACCTTGTTGTCACCCAGCGCGGCAGACTGCTCGGCCGGCTTCAGCTCGGACGCCAGCGCGAAATCGGCGTCGGTCTTGCCCATCGCGTTCAGCACGACATCCATCGTGGCGCGCTGGCCGGAGCCCGGGTTGCCGACGTTGACCCGCTTGCCCTTCAGGTCCTTGAAGTCCTTGATGCCGGCATCGGCGCGGGCGACCACGGTGAAGGGCTCGGGATGGACCGAGAACACCGCCCGCAGGTCCTTGTTGGGGCCGGCC
>JAGRMS010000554.1 GCA_020441135.1 Pseudooceanicola sp. | reverse complement strand
GCGGCCCGCCGAAGATGCCGCCGCCTTGAAGCGCCGACAGCGACGAGACGTTGACGATTGAGCCGGTATCGCGGCCCAGGTGGGGCAGGGCGGCCTGCGTCATCAGCAGGGTGCCGCGCAGCACCACGTCGGTGACGAGGTTGTAATCCTCCTCGGTCACTTCCGCGACCTTGCGGCGCTGGGTCAGCCCGGCGTTGTTCACCACGATGTCGAGCCGCCCGAAGCGTTCGACTGCCGCCGCGACGGCCGCCTTGCAGGCGGCGGCCTCGGTCACGTTGCAGACGATGCCCATGGCGTTCTCGCCAAGCGCCGCCGCCGTCTTCACCGGGTTTTCGGCCTCCAGATCGCAGAGCGCGACCTGCGCGCCGTGGTCCAGGAACACCTTTGCCGTCGCGCGCCCGATCCCGGTCTCGCGCCCCGCGCCGGTAATGATCGCGACGCGACCCTTCAGCAATCCGTCCATGTCGTCCTCCCAAGATCAGCCGTCCGCCCGAAAGCGGACCGCCCGTTTGACCATCTTCCGGAACCAGAGGTTGCCGGGATCGGCATCGCGCGAGGCGTGCCAGTACAGGTGAAAATCCATCCGCCCGATCTCGAACGGGACCGGCAGCAGGTCCACGTCCTGGCTGGCGCGGAACATCTCGGCCAGCCGGCGCGGCATTGTCGCCACCAGGTCGGTGTGACGCACGGCGTTGAAGGCGGCAAGGTAGTGCTGGCAGCGCAGGCGGATCTGGCGGCGGTGGCCGAGGCTGCGCAGCTTCGAATCCTCGAAGGCATCGCCCTCCTGCCGCACGCTGGTCAGAACGTGTTCGCAGTCGAGATAGGCGGCAAGGTCGGACTGGCGGCAGGCCAGCGGATGGCCGGTGCGGGCGACGACGCAGAACTCTTCCTCGAGAATGCGCTCGCTTTGCACCTCCTCGGGCTGTTCCAGACAGACATCCACGACAGCATCCACCGCCCCCGAGGCCAGCCTTGTGGCCATCGCCGACCGGCGCACATGCAGCGCCACCAGCGAGGCCCGGCCCGCCTCGCTGCGCATCGCGTCGATCAGCGGCGGCACCAGCGAAGCTTCCAGCACGTCGCGCACGCCCAGCGTATAGGTGCGCGCGTCATCCGCCGGATCGAAGCCCGTGCGGCGCTCGAACAGCGCCTCCAGCCGCTCCAGCCCGGCGCCGGCCTCTTCGGCCAGCTTGCGGGCGACGGGCGTGGATTCGAGCCGGTTGCCCTTGCGCACGAAGAGGGGGTCGTCGAACAGCAGGCGCAGGCGGCCCAGGCCGTGGCTGATCGCGGATTGCGTCAGGTTCAGCCGTTCCGCCGCGCGGGTCACGCTGCCTTCGCGGTAGACCGCGCAGAGGATCACCAGGATGTTGAGATCGGGACGCCGCATGTCGTTGCCGTTGCGCGGCGGGTGCCGCTGATAAAACGTTTGCGCAAGCTAGAAACCAGTGTTCTTGCTGTCAAGTGGCGTTGTCTGCTTGACAGATAGCGCGCCATCCGCGCACATGTAAAAACGATTCCGCGCATCGCGAACCAGAATACCGGGAGAAACCGCCATGTCGTCCGAAACCAAACTGCCGGAGTCCCGGCGGCTCCCCCTGCGCCAGCCGCCCTATGACGAGGCGACCCGCAAGACCATCGAGAACACCGCCTTCAAGGGCCTGTCGCCCCTGAACCTGCGCCTGTCGATGGCCCACCACCCGCTGCTCGCCTCGCGGTTCCAGTCCATCGCCCACGCCGTGCTGTTCGAGGCGCAGGTGCCCCTGCGCCCGAAGGAAATCGCCATCATGCGCACCACCGCGCGGGCCGGGGGCGAATACCCCTGGGGGATGCATGTCGCCATCTACGGCGCCCGCTGCGACCTGACGCCCGGGATGTGCGACCAGATCGCCACCGCGCCCGACGCCGATGCCCTGACCGGCGACGGCTGGACCGACGAAGACCGCCTGATGATCCGCATGGCCGATGAGTTGCACGCCAACGCCGACGTCACCGACGCCACCTGGGCTGCCCTGAATGCCCAATTCCCGCAGACCCAGGTTGTCGAACTGGTCTTTGCCTGCGCCGTGTATCGCATGGCGTCCTATTACACTAATACCACTGCGGTGCCGCTCGAAATCGGGCAGGCGCACTTTCCCGAGGGTCATCGCAGGGGGTAGAGGTGACGGACCGCAGCCGAAAGACCATTAAGGACGTTGCCCGCGCGGCGGGTGTCTCCATCGGAACCGCCTCGCGCGCGCTGAACCGCACGGGGCGGGTCAGCGAGGCGACGGTGATCAAGGTCTCCAAGGCCGCGCAACAGCTGGGCTACCAGCCCGACGCCATCGCGCAAAGCCTGCGGCTGAAGTCCACCAAGGTCATCGGGATGCTCGTCACCGATCTGTCGAACCCCTTCTTCGCCGGGGTCATCCGCGCGGCAGAGAAGCGGCTGCAACAAGCGGGCTATGCGCTGCTGGTCGGCAACACCGACAACGAGAAACCGCGCGAACGCTTCCTGATCGACCTGTTCCAGCGGCGCCGGGTCGACGGGCTGATTGTCGGGCCTTGTGAGTCGGAGGACGCCGGGATGCTGGCGGACCTCGACACCGGCGGCCTGCCGGTGATCGGATACGACCGCGACTTCGGCAGCGACCAGAGCGGGCTGCACGTCGACCACCGCCGCGCGGCGTTCGAGGCGACGCGGCACCTGCTGAACCTCGGTCACACCCGCATCGCGCTGCTGTCCTCCAGCAGCCAGCTGAGCCCCGGGCGCGAGCGGATCGCGGGATACGAAGAGGCGCTGGCCGAGCGCGGCATCGCACCCGACCCCGCGCTGATCCGCGCCCACAAGTCGTCGATGGAGTTTGTCGCCAGCGAGGCGCTGTCGCTGATGTCGATGCGCCCCGCGCCGACTGCCTTCCTCTGTCTTGGCACCCGGATGCTGGCCGGAACGCTCCAGGGCCTGCGCCAGAACGGGCTGCGGGTGCCGCAGGACGTGTCCGTCCTGACCGTCGGCGACACCGATCTCGCCCGGCTCTACGCACCTTCCATCAGCGCGGTGGCCTGGGATCTCGACCTGGTCGGCCAGATGCTGGCCGAACTGATGCTGCGCCGTCTCGACGGCAGCGAGACCGAACCGCGCCGGATCATGATCCCGACGCAATTCATCGACCGCGAGTCCTGTGCGGCTCCGGGAAAAACATAAAGGACAGACCATGACGGGCAGGCTGGCAGGCAAGGTGGCGGCGGTAATCGGCGCGGGGTCGATCGGGGCGGGGGCCAGCAACGGGTCCGCCGTGGCCGCGATCTTTGCCCGCGAGGGCGCGCGCGTCCTCTGCGCCGATATCTCGCCCGCCGCCGCAGGGCGCACCGTCGCGGAAATCGCCGCCGCAGGGGGAACCGCCAGCCCCTTCACGGCCGACGCCGCGCAGACCGCCGACATGGCCGCCGCCATCGACGTCTGCGTCGCGCAATACGGGCGCATCGACATTCTGCATTACAACGTCGGCATCGAGGCCTTTGGCGAGCTGATCGACGTCACCGACGACAGCTGGGACCGCGTCTTCGACATCAACCTCAAGGGCGCGATGGCCGCCTCGCGCGCCGCCGTGCCGCACATGATGAAACAGGGGGGCGGGTCGATCATCAACGTCAGCTCCATCGCCAGCCTGCGGTGGAGCCAGATGCAGTTCCTGTCCTACAACGTCTCGAAGGCGGCGCTGAACCGGATGACCCGCGTGGTTGCCCGGCAATACGCGCCGCACAACGTGCGCTGCAACGTGATCCTGCCGGGGTTGATCGACTCGCCCCATGCCGGTGCCCTGTTCAAGACCGACGAGGAACGCGCCGAGGCGATGAAGGCCCGCGACGCCCGCTGCCCGATGGGGCGGCAGGGCACGCCCGAGGATATCGCCAACGCGGCGCTGTTCCTCGCCTCGGACGAGTCCCGCTACATCACCGGGCTCGAGATGGTGGTGGACGGCGGCATCACGCTGTAATCAGTCGATGAACTCGTACCGGAACCCTTCCCCGTCCCGCCGGATGCGCCCTGCGCAGGGACCGGCGAAATGAATCGGCAGCATCAGCTCGCCGCTGTCGGCCAGCCGTTCGGTCAGCGCCTCGCGGGTGGCGCGGGCGCGGGGCACGTCCATGTCGCCGTTGTTGACCAGGTGCGGCTCGCGGAACTGGATCGGGTGGTGGATGGCGTCGCCGGTGATCAGCCCTTCGCCTTTGCTCCCCTCGACGTTGACGCAGAAATGCCCCGGCGTGTGGCCCGGAGTCGGGATCAGCGTCACCCGTTCCTCCAGCCCCAGCGAATGGACGAAATCGAAGCCCACCATCTCGGCCTGGCCTGCTTCGACCACCGGCAGCACCGAATCGTGCCAGCTGCCCCGGTTGATCGGTTCCGCCGAAGCGGCCTGCCGCGCGGCGTGGCCGTCGAATTCGTCCCGGCCAAAGATGTAGCGGGCGTTCGGAAAGGTCGGCACCCAGCGACCGTTGTCCAGCCGGGTGTTCCAGCCGACGTGATCGACGTGCAGGTGCGTACACATCACCATGTGGATGTCCGCCGGCGTCAGCCCGTGGCGCGCCAGGTCGCGCATGTAGCGATCGCCCGCCAACTGGTTCCAGAACGGCGTGCCGGGGCGGTCCTTGTGGTTGCCGACGCAGGTGTCCACCAGCATGTTGAACCCGCCCGCCCGGATCAGGAAGCTGTGAAAGCTCAGGCTGATGCGGTTGGCGGCCCGGTCGAACAGGAAATCCTGCATCCAGGGCAGGTTCCGGTCGATGGTCGGCTGGTCGATGTTGTGGAACAGCCAGAACGGGTCGAGCCACAGGCTCTCGTTCTCGACGATACGGTCCACGCGGACGCCGCCCAGGTCGATGGTTCGCAAGTCTCGCCCTCCTTCATTCCGCGGATGCATCAGGTTTCATGCCGCGGTCGCGTTCTGACATATCGTCATATTGCGCGGGCGTGTATGAATTGGAAGGGAGAATCCTCCGCTCCGCCGAGATTTTCTTTCGGGAGGCGCGGCGGGGCAGGGAAGAGTGTATTAAAGTTTCCGCATTTTCGGGAATTTCAGCAATTGCGGAGAAATCCGTGGAATCAGGATCGGATCAGGGAGGATCACTCATGAAGGCCATCAAGACCCATCGCGCCACCGGCGCCGTGGCCGCCGCGCTTGTCGCGGCAACCCTCGCGCAACCTGTTGTTGCGCAGGACTATTCCGACGTCACCCTGCGCCACGCCACCGGCCTGCCGCAGTCCTATCCGATGGTCGTGACCACCGAGCGCTTCAACGAGCAGGTGGAGAAGGAGACCGGCGGCAAGGTCAAGGTCCAGATGTTCTGGGGTGGCTCGCTGGGCGGAATGAAAGAGGCGCTGGATCTCGTCTCGAAAGGGGCGGCGGATATCTCGGATATCGTTCCTGGCTATTTCATCACGCAATTGCCGCTCTACTCGATGACCAACGCAATTCCGCATACCTTCCTCGATCCGGCGGCGGCGACAATTGCGCTGATGGAGGTCTCCAATTCCCACGACGCGCAGGTCGCGGAATATCAGGCGAACAACATCAAGCCGCTGATCTTCCGGGCGCTCGGCAACTTCTACTTCATGTGTACCAAGCCTGTCGCCACGATGGAGGACTTCAAGGGTCTCAAGATCAAGTCCTTCGGCAACTATATCCCCAAGCTGGTCGAGGCGCTGGGCGCGACGCCGGTCAACGTGATCGTTGCCGACGCCTACGAGGCAATGAAGCGCGGCTCGCTCGACTGCACCTATTCGTCCTTTCCCGACATGGAGGCCTACAAGCTGCACGAGGTAGCGAAATACATCACCGACGTGCCAATGGGCGGGATCGTGGCCTATTCGGACAGCATGAACCTGGAAAAGTTCAATTCGCTGACGCCCGACACCCAGGCCCTGCTGGAAAAGACCGGGCGTGACGTGACGCTCTGGTGGAACGAACAGGCCGAGGCCGACAGCGCGCGCGCCAAGGCGGCGATGCTGGCAGCGGGGGCCGAGATGGTAGCCTTCGACGACCCTGCCGGGCTGCACGCGGCGATCCCCGACATGGTGGCGCTGTGGATCGCCTCGATGGAAGAACGCGGCATGGGCGCCGAGGGCAAGGCCTATGCCGAGGCGCTGATGGCGAAATACGCCGAAGTCGCCAAGCAGTAAGTCCAGCGGCCCGGCCTGCCAGGGCCGGGCCACCAAAGGGGGGAGGACATGCGCGCAATCCTGACCGCGGCCGATGCCGCGATCCGCTGGCTCTGCATCGCCGCGCTGGCTGTCGCGGCGGTGTTCATCGCCTTCATGGCGGTGATCGGCACCGCCGACGTGATCGGAACCTCTGCCTTCTCGACCCCGGTGCCGAGCGCATTGGAGCTGTCCGAGGTCGCGCTGGTCATCGTCGTCTTCACCGGCCTTGCGGCGGCGCAAATGAAGGGCTCGCACATCACCGTCGACATCCTGTCGAACCGCTTCACCGGCTGGGTCAAGCGCCTGTCCGACGCCGCCGCGCGCCTTGCCGCCATGGCCTTTTTCGGCACCATCGCCTGGTTCGGCGCGCAGGAGGCGCTGCACAGCTGGTCGATCAACGAGATGGCCACCGGCGCGACGCCGATCCCGATCTATCCCGGCAAGACCCTGCTGGCGCTCGGCTGCGCCGTCGCCACGCTCGAGGCGCTGCGCCAGTTGCTCCACATTCTCACAGGCACGCGCCCATGACCGACGCCCTGACCACCGGCGCACTGTCCATCGGCGCGATGATCCTGATGGCCGCCTTCGGCATCCCCATCGCCTTCTGCATCGGCATCGTCGGGGCCATCGGCCTCTACATGGCGGGCGGGCCGGTGTTCCTCTGGGTCACGGTCCAGTCGCTGCCCTATTCGGTCGCCAGCGAATACTCCTTCGCGGTGATCCCGATGTTCGTCCTGATGGGTACCATCGCCGCCTATTCCGGCATCATCTCCGAACTCTTCGCCGCCGTGAACCGCTGGATGGAGGGGCTGCGCGGCGGCCTGCTGATGGCGACGACAATGGCCTCGGCGGGTTTCGCCGCCATCTCGGGCTCCACCATCGTGAACGCCGCCATGTTCACCCGCATCGCCCTGCCCGAGGTCATCGCGCGGGGCTATCACAAGGGCCTGAGCGCCGGGGTGATCGCCGCGGCGGGCACCTTCGCCGCACTGATCCCGCCCTCGCTGACCTTCGTGATCTTCGGCATCCTGACCGAGCAGAGCATCGGCCGCCTGTTCATGGCCGGCATCCTGCCGGGCCTGCTGACCGCCGCCTGCTACCTGCTGGCGATCCCGATGCTGGCGCGCATCCGGCCCCAATGGATCCCCGCCGCCACCAGCCGGTCGACGCTGAAGGAGAAGATCCTCGGCCTGCGCGGCGTCTGGCCGATGCTGGTGCTGGTCTTCATCGTGCTGGGTGGCATCTATTCCGGCATCACGCCCCCCACCACCGCCGGGGCGCTGGGCGCCACCGGGGCGCTGGCCATCGCGCTGGTGCGGCGGCGCATCTCGGGCGGGCAGATCTGGGCCTCGGTCCGCGAGACGGCGGAACTGACCGCCGTGCTCTTCGTCCTGATCATCGCGGGGCTCTTGTTCTCGCGCTACCTCGTGCTGTCGGGCTTCGTCAGCGACCTGACGGCGCTTGTCACCGGGTCGGGCCTGTCGGCGGGCGGCTTCATCCTCCTGATGGTGCTGATGTATTTCCTGCTCGGCATGTTCATCGACCCGCTGTCGATGCTGGTGATGACGGTGCCCTTCGTGTTCCCGGTCATCAAGGCCTATGGGATGGACCCGATCTGGTTCGGCGTCATCCTCTGCAAGATGATCGAGATCGGGGTGATCACGCCGCCGGTGGGCCTCAACCTCTTCGCCGTGGTCAGCGCCTCCGAGGGCAAGGTCAGCATCGGCGAGATCTACCTCGGGATCCTGCCCTTCATCCTGATCGAGCTTGGGGTGCTGACGATCCTGATCCTGGCCCCCGGCATTTCCACCTTCCTGCCCAATACGATGATGTGACGATGATGGAACCCGGCCACGCCGCCCCGCAGCAGCTGTCGATCGGACAGCTGCTGTTCTCGCCCGCGCAATACGATCCAAGGCAGGAGATCGTCTACCGCGACCGCCGCCTGACCTATGCCGACCTGCGCGAGCGGGTGCAGCGGCTGGCGGGGGCGCTGACCGCATTGGGGGTGGGGCAGGGCGATTGCGTCGCGGTGCTGGACTGGGATAGCCACCGCTACCTCGAATGTTTCTTCGGGGTGCCGATGCTGGGGGCGGTGCTGCAAACCGTCAACATCCGCCTCAGCCCGGCGCAGATCCGCTACACGCTGGAACAGACACGGCCCCGGGTGCTGCTGGTACACCCGGATTTCGGGGGGGTGCTGGACGAGGTCGGCGCGCTGGACTTTGTGCCCGTGATCGTGCCGATGCCGGACGAGGACAGCGCCGACGCCTGTGCGTATGAGAACCGCCTCGCCGCCGCCGCGCCGGTCTTTGCCTTTCCAACCTTCCCGGAAGAGACCACCGCCACCACCTTCCACACCACCGGCACCACCGGCCTGCCGAAGCAAGTCTATTTCAGCCACCGCCAGATCGTGCTGCACACCCTGTCACTGATCGCGACCTATGCGACCCAACCGGGGCACGGGCGGTTCGACCGCTCGGACGTCTACATGCCGGTGACGCCGATGTTCCACGTCCACGCCTGGGGCATCCCCTTCATGGCGACGGCGCTGGGGGTGAAGCAGGTCTACCCGGGGCGCTACGAGGCCGCCCGCCTGCTGGCGTTGCAACGGCGCGAGGGCGTGACCTTCTCGCATTGCGTGCCCACGATCCTGAAGATGATGCTGGATGACCCCTCGGGCGGCGAGTTGACGGGGTGGAAGATCGTCGTCGGCGGCGCGGTATTGACGCGCAGCCTGGCGGCAGAGGCGCAGGCGCGGGGCATCGACATCTTCTGCGGCTACGGCATGTCGGAAACCTGCCCGCTGCTGCTGATAAGCCATCTCGACCCGGCGGCGTTGGGTGACGACGACGCCTTGGACGTGCGGGTGATGGCCGGGCGGCAGGCAATCCTGACCGACGTGCGGATCGTGGACGAGGCGATGCAGGACGTGGCGATAGGCGAGCGCGGCGAGCTGGTCGCCCGCGCGCCCTGGCTGACGCGGGGCTACCGGGGCAACGAGGCGGCCAGCGCGGAACTCTGGCGCGGCGGATATCTCCACACCGGCGACATCGCGACCCGCAACGCGGGCGGATATGTCCGGATCGTCGACCGGCTGAAGGACGTGATCAAGTCGGGGGGCGAGTGGATTTCCTCGGTCGAGGTCGAAGACCTCCTGTCGCGCCACCCGGCGGTCGCCGAATGCGCGGTGATCGGCGTGCCGGACCCCAAGTGGGGCGAGCGCCCCCTGGCGCTGGTGGTGGCGCGGACGGGGGTGGCCTGCGACCCGGCGGCGCTGGGCGCGTTCCTCGGCGGGTTCGTGGATCAGGGGCGGTTGCCCCGCTACGCGGTGCCGGATCGGTTCGAGGTGGTCGCGGCGCTCGACCGCACCAGCGTCGGCAAGATCGACAAGAAGG
>JAGRMS010000125.1:8502-12584 GCA_020441135.1 Pseudooceanicola sp. | reverse complement strand
CCCGCCGCGCCAGATCGGGCCGATGAAGTCGGAAGTCCTGGTGCTCGGGGTGCCGGACGCGGATGGCGAGGTGGTGTTGATCGGGCCGGACCTGGAGGTGCCGGACGGCGGGCGGCTGTTCTAGGGTGTGTCAGGGCGGGCGGTGCGTGCAGAGCGCGCACCCTGCGGCATGCCCGCAACCGGTGCGATTGCGGTCGCGGGAGCTCTTTGAGTCTTTGAGACAGAAAGACGTCAGGGTCTCGGGTGGTCGTCCCAGTCGTCCGACAGGATGCGGCGGCTGTCGCCTTCGGGATCGTCATACTGGTTGCTGCGCACCGTGTAGAGGAAGGCGAGCAATCCCACGGCGCCGAGGCTGAGCGAGATCGGGATGAGCCAGGCGAGGATGGTCATTCCCGACCCCCGAGCCGCAGGGCATTCAGCGAGACGGTGATCGAGGAGGCCGACATCGCGAGCGCGGCAATCAGCGGCGTGGCCAGCCCGGCGATGGCCAAGGGCACCGCGACGCAGTTGTAGAGGATCGCGATGGTGAAGTTCTCGCGGATGCGGGCGGTGGCGGCGCGGGCAATGGCGCAGGCATCGGCGATCGGGGCGAGCGAGGTGCCGAGCAGCACCATGTCCGAGGCGGTACGCGCGGCGTCCAGCGCGGAGGCGGGCGAGATCGAGACATGCGCCGCGGCGAGCGCGGCAGTGTCGTTGAGGCCGTCGCCGACCATCAGCACGCGGACGCCCTCCTCCCCGAGGCGGCGCACCAGCGTCGCCTTGTCGGCGGGCAGGGCGGCGGCGTGCCAGTCGTCGATGCCCAGCCGCCCGGCAAGGGTGCGCACCGGGCCTTCGCTGTCGCCCGAAAGCAGGATCACCCGTTTGCCGGACGCTTTCAGCGCGGCGACGGCCTCTTGCGCGCCATCGCGCAGGGCATCGGTGAAGCGGAAGGGCAGGGGTGCGCCGGTGCCGGTGGACAGCCAGGCGGCGGTGTCGCCATCCTCGGGCGCGCCCATCCAGGCGGCGCGGCCGAGGCGGACGGTCTGGCCGTTCAGCCGACCTTCGGTCCCGTAGCCGGGAATCTCGCGCAGCTCCGTGACGGCAGCGGGCGCGATCCCTTCGGCGCGGATGGCCCGGGTCAGGGCGACGGAGAGCGGATGGCGCGAACCCTGGGCCAGCGCAAGCGCCAGCGGCAGGGCGTCGGCGTGGTCGTGCAGGTTGGTGACGTCGGGGGTGCCGGCGGTCAGCGTGCCGGTCTTGTCGAAGACCACGCAATCGGCCTCGGCCAGCCGCTCGAGCGCGGTGGCGTCCTTCACCAGCAACCCTTTGCGGAACAGGCGGCCCGAGGCGGCGGTGGTCACGGCGGGCACCGCGAGGCCCAGCGCGCAGGGACAGGTGATGATCAGCACGGCAGCGGCGATGTTCAGCGACAGGCGCAGGTCGCCGGTGGCGAGGAACCAGCCAAGCAGGCTGGCGCCCGACAGCACATGCACGGCGGGCGCATACATCCGCGCCATGGCGTCGGCGAGCGGGGTATAGTTGGCACGCCCCGATTCCGCGATGGCGACCAGTTCGGCCATGCGGTGCAGCGAGGTTTCCGCGCCAACCGCATTGGCGCGCAGGGTCAGCGGTCCGGTAAGGTTGACCTCGCCCGCGCTCACCAGCAGCCCGGGGGCGGCAAAGACCGGCAGCGTCTCGCCCGTGAGCAGCGAGCGGTCGATTTCGGAGCGGCCGTCGATCACTTCGCCGTCGACGGGCATCCTGCCGCCGGGACGGACCAGGACCAGGTCGCCAACCTTCAGCGCGGCGACGGGCACCTCGGTCTCGACGCCGTGGTCGAGCCGGGTGGCGCGGGGCACCTCCAGTGCGGTCAGCTCTTCGGCGGCAGAGCGGGCGATGGCGCGGGCGCGGTGGTCGAGGTAGCGGCCGGCCAGCAGGAAGAAGGTCAGAGTCAGGGCGGCGTCGAACCAGGCGTGGTGGCCTGAAAGCGTGGTTTCCCACAGTGAGGTGGCGAGCGCGAGCACGATGCCGAGCGAGATCGGCACGTCCATGCTCAGGCGGCGGGCGCGCAGGGCGCGGTAAGCGCCCAGGAAAAACGGCTGGCCCGCATAGGCGATGCAGGGCAGGGCGATGGCGGCCGAGATCCAGTGGAACATGTCGCGCGTGGCGTCGCTGGCGCCGGACCAGACCGAGACGGACAGCAGCATGACGTTCATCGCGGCGAAACCGGCGACGGCGAGGCGGATCAGCAGGGCGCGGCCTGCGGCATCGGTTTTCGTCGCCGCGAGGGTGTCGGCGTCGAGCTCGTGCGCCTCGTATCCGGCGCCCTGCAGAAGGGCGGCGAGGTCGGTCGCAGAGACATCCGGTGCGGCGTCGATCAGGGCGCGCTTCAGGGTCAGGTTCACGCGGGCGGCGCGGACGCCGGGAACGGCGTTCAGCGTGCGCTCCACCGTCGAAATGCAGGCTTGGCAGTGTATGCCGGGCAGGGAAAGGGCAATGCGCGCGTCCTCGACCGGGGGGGCGGGCATCTCCACCGGGGTGGCGAGGCAGCCGGGGCAGGCAGCGGCGGAAAGCGCGGTCATCGGATCATTCCTTGACGTGCAGGACCACGCGCTGTTCGAATTCGGTGCCACCGGCGTCAAGCGCCTTCATGCGGATGTTCCAGTTGCCGGGGCCAAGGTCCAGCGGGGCGACGTAACGGGTGCCGTCGAAGTGGAAGTCGGGCGTGGTGTCGTCGCGCACATGGGTCGCGCGGCCAACCACGGCATCCAGCGCGGCGACCCGGACGGGAGCACCGGCCCGGTCGGTGATCGACAGCAGCACCATCCCGTCGCGGGCATCGGCGCGCACGCTCCAGCCAAGCGCGGTCTGTTCGTGTAGCCGGGTGTTGAACTGCTGGCTGGCGACGTAGGAATTCTTGACCTCCAGCCCCGGAAAGGTCTTCACCGCACTGATGGCAAGGGCGAGATTCACGGCAATGATGACGGCAAACCCGCCGACGAAGATCGCCGCCGCGTGTCGGCCGGTGAATTCGGGTTCGTTCATTTCACTCTCCCGTTGAAGGTGCTGTCCTTGAAAGCCCGCTCGCCGCTGGTGCGATCCACGACCCAGAACCGGAAGTCGCTGCGTTCCGTCTCGGCCGGGGTGGAGCCGGGCGGCGTGATGACGTAGGCGCGTTGCAACAGCGACGTGTCGGCGGGAACCTGGACCACGTTGCCCTGTATCCCCTCAAGTTCCACCCGCAGACCCAGATCGCCGATCAGCGTGACGGCAAAGTCGCGCGGTTCGCCATGCTTGTTGCGCAGGCGCAGGTCGTAGGTGTTGCGGATCGAACCGTCCGAGAGCGTCACATAGACCGGGTTGCGAACCGGGGCGACGGTCAATTCGATGTCGGGTCGGATGAAGAGGGCAAAGACCAGTCCGAATCCGACCAGCGACCAGAGCGAGGTATAGAGGATCGTGCGCGGACGCAGGACGTGGCTCCAGATAGGACGGGGCTTCTGGCCCGCCCGCTCGCCCTCTTCATCCGACAGGGCCATGTAGTCGATCAACCCGCGCGGCTTGCCGGTCTTTTCCATGATCTCGTCGCAGGCGTCGATGCAGAGCGCGCAGGTGATGCATTCCATCTGCTGGCCGTTGCGGATGTCGATGCCCATGGGGCAGACGTTGACGCAGGCCATGCAGTTGATGCAGTCGCCCTGCGGTTCGCCCGCGCGGACGGCCTCGGACCCCTTGCGCGGTTCGCCCCGCCAGTCGCGATAACCGACGGTCAGCGTGTCTTCGTCCATCATCGCGGCCTGGATGCGCGGCCAGGGACAGGCGTAGATGCAGATCTGTTCGCGCGCGAAGCCGCCGAAGACGAAGGTGGTCGCGGTCAGCACCGCCATCGTGGTGTATGCGATGGGGTGCGCCTGGCCTGTCACCAGGTCATGCGCCAGCGTGGGCGCGTCGGCGAAATAGAAGACCCAGGCGCCGCCGGTGGCGAGGCCGATCAGCAGCCAGACCGCCCATTTGGTCAGCCGCAGCCGCGCCTTGCGCAGATCCCAGCCCTGCCGGTGCAGGCGCAGGCGGGCGTTGCGGTCGCCCTCGATCCAGCGTTCCAC
>JAGRMS010000125.1:0-8481 GCA_020441135.1 Pseudooceanicola sp. | reverse complement strand
GCGGGCAGGCATAGCCGCACCAGACGCGGCCAAGCGCCGAGGTGAACAGGAACAGGCCAAGGCCCGCCATGATCAAAAGGCCCGCGACGAAGTAGAACTCGTGCGGCCAGATCTCGATCCAGAAGAAGTAGAAGCGGCGGTTGGCCATATCGAGCAGCACCGCCTGATCCGGCAGGTTCGGCCCCCGGTCCCACCGGATCCACGGCGTCAGGTAGTAGATGCCCAGTGTGATGGCGAGGATCACCCACTTCAGATTGCGGAATGGCCCGTAGACGCGCTTCGGGAAAATCGGCTCGCGCGCGGCGTATAGGCTGGGGGGGGGAGTAGTATCGGACATCGGATTCCATGGGCATGGGCCCGAATCGAAGTCCGGGCTGATACGGCATACTTCACAGATCCAGGAAAACCGAACCTTGACCTGAATCAATATCAGGTACCGGCGGTTCAGCTTATGCGCCCATCGGTCTTGCAAGGTCGACCCGTCGTGGCGGTTCTGGCTCGTCTCGACAAGGACCGAAGTGTTTCGACGGGCACGATTCGCACGGCGATCGCATTCGGCACGCCGAACTTCGACGCGGACAGCCAGACCACCCTTGGCGGCGCGGCGCACCGCGCATTTGCCGATCGGCACGGGGACTAGGCGGCGCCGATGCCGTCGCCGATTTCTACAGCGATCTTCTCCGCTTCGACGAGGCGCCCGCGGGCGGCAGGCACAAGACCCGGGCCGAGATCATCGCCTGTGCCGAGGTCGAACTTGCCAATTCGCCGTTCGACGTCGGCAATAAGCCGCCCCTGACTGGCATCGGCGACCTGTCATCACTGCAACCACTGGCCGGTCTGGCGTAAGAGACATAGTGTCGTGGCCACAATTTGGAACGGCTGGCGGCACCGTCTTGCCACACTGGGACGGGATAAGCGGACAACCGACAAAGAGGCTGGTGTTCGATGTGTGACGTTTGCGCCGATGTGCGCCCCTTCGCCCAATCCTGTGATTTCGAATTCTCGCTGTCGCAAGAGATCACCGAGGGCGTGGACGCGGCCAACGGGATCGGCACTACCTACACGATGCAGCCGGGCGATACCTGGAACGGGTTGATCGACAGCGGCGGGGATCGCGACTGGATCGCGGTGGAATTGATCGAGGGGCATGTCTACGAGCTGAACGTGAAGGGCGCCCCGAGCGGCGTCGGGACGCTCACCGACCCGATCACGGCGATCTACGACCTGAACGGCATCTATCTCGATACCGACGATGACGGCGGCTACGGGGCCGAAGCGCAGCTGACCTGGACGGCCACCTACAGCGGCACGCATTACGTCATGGGCCGGGGCTATTCGGCGGCGACCGGGACGTATCAGCTGACACTCGTCGATACCTCGGCGCCGGTCATCGAAGAACCCTACAGCGGCACCGTCGACCAGATGGCGACCTATCTGACCAACGGATACTGGAGCGATACGGGCTCTTCCGCGCACCGCTTCAACACCGCGGTCAGCAACCAGATCGCGGTGGACCTGGACGGGCTGACCGAGGCAGGCAAGCAGCTGGCGCGCTGGGCGATGGAGGCCTGGGAGGCGGTGGCGGACCTGGAATTCATCGAAGACCCGGGCAACGCCAAGATTTCCTTCGATGACGCCGCGAGCGGTGCGTCGGCCAACGCGTCATGGACGGGCGCCTATACGAACTCGGCCACGGTAAACGTCGCGACCGGCTGGATCTCCAGCTACGGCGACGAGATCGGATCCTACACCTTCCAGACCTACATGCACGAAATCGGGCATGCGCTGGGGCTTGGGCACCAGGGCGACTACAACGGCGGTGCGACCTACGGGACCGACAACACCTTTATCGAGGACAGCTGGCAGTTGTCGGTGATGTCCTACTTCGATCAGAACGAAAACACCGCGATCAGCGCCAGCAAGGCCCATACCGTGACGGCGCAGCTGGTGGATATCGTGGCGATCCAGGCGCTGTACGGCGCGGCCGGGGCGGGATCGCTCAGCGACGGCGACACCGTCTATGGAGTCGGGCACACCTTGGGCGCCAGCTGGCTTGGGCAGATGTGGGACGCGATCAATGGAACCGGCCCGACATCGGTCTTCGATTTCGGCCGGATCGCCTTTACCGTTTGGGATCGCGGCGGGCGCGACGTCATCGACTTCTCGAACGAAAGCGCGGCACAGACGGTCGACCTGCGGGCCGAGGCGATTTCCAGCGTTGGCGGCAGCTCCAACAACATGCTGATTGCCCGCGACACGGTGATCGAGGAATTCCGTGCCGGATCGGGCAACGATCATGTGCAGGGCAATTCCGCGGACAATGTCCTGATCGGCAATGGCGGGACCGACACGCTGATCGGCGACGCCGGCGACGATATCCTGCAGGGCGGTGCGGGCGGTGACACGCTGAACGGCGGTGAGGGTATTGATACGGCCGACTACTCCAACGCCTCGGCCGGCGTGCGGGTCGACATGCTGAATGCCTCGACCAACTGGGGGGATGCGGCAGGTGACATCCTTATCGGGATAGAGAACCTCACCGGCACCCAGGTCCGGGATGTTCTGCGCGGTGACAACGACGGTAACGAATTTCACGGGCTGAACGGCCGCGATGTCATGGATGGCAAGGCCGGGGCGGACCGGCTGTTCGGCGAAAACGGCTTTGACAAGCTGACCGGAAGTGCCGGCGACGATCTTCTGCGCGGCGGTGGCGGCAACGACCAGCTGTTCGGCGGCAATCATGACGACCGGCTGTTTGGCGACAACGGGTCGGATACCCTGAACGGTCAAGCCGGGAACGACATACTTGTCGGTGGTTCCGGCGTGGACACCTTCATCTACACGGAAGGCAAGGACGAGATCGTGGATTTCGGCAACGACCTGCTGCGCATCGACGATGCCGTCTGGGGCGGCGCGGCGAAGACGGCGGCCGAGGTGCTCGATTTCGCCGATATGCTTGGCAACCACGCCGTCTTCAATTTCGGCGGCGGCAATACGCTGACACTACGAAATTTCTCCGACATCGCCGGACTGGAAAGCGTGCTGACCATCTTCTGATCGGCCGCCCGCCGCCGCGGCTGGAGGGCATATCCCGGTTTGCGACGGTGTCGCGAGGCGTTCCGCAAGGGGCGCCTCGTGCGTTTCACGGGCTGCGAGCGGTCTGGCGCAGCCAGGTCGCAAAGGTCCGGGCAGCGGGGCGCATCACACCGGGGCGGGTCACGATGTGATAGCCAGCCTGATCCTGCGGATCCTCGAACAGCACGACGAGGCGCCCGGCGGCGACGTCCGCCTCGACGAACATGCGGGTCGTCACCGCCACCCCCTGGCCATCGCGGGCCCCATCCAGCACCAGGTTGCCCGGCACCTCGACCCGGTTGCGCACCGCGTCCAGTGCAACGCCATGACGGGCGAGCCAGTTCGTTGCCTCGGTGGTGCCAAGCTCCTCGAGCCAGGGCAGGCCCACCAGGTCGGCGGGTCGCGAGACGGAGTATCGGGAGACAAGCGCCGACGCGCCGACAACGACGATGCCGGTCTCGATCAGCATCCGGCAGTCGAGGCCGGGCCAGTCGCCCCGGCCATAGCGCAGGGCGATGTCGATGCCGCCGGGTGCAAGGTCCGCCAGCGCGGGCGTCGGGTCGATCATCAGGCTGATGTCGGGATGGGCGAGCCGGAAGGCCGAAAGGCGCGGCATCAGCCAGTTGGCGGCAAAGGAAGGCGTGGCCGAGATATGCACGGGCCGCGCCGCATCGCGCCCCGTCAGCTCGCGCACCGTCGCGGCGATGGCGCCAAACCCGGTGCTCAGCGCCTCGGCCAGCCGCTGGCCCTCGGCGGTCAGTTCCAGCGCCCGGCCCGAGCGGTCGAACAGGGGCAGGCCCAGATCACGCTCCAGCGCCCGCAGGTGTTGGCTGATGGCAGCGTGGGTTACATTCAACGCTTCGCCCGCCTTGACGACATTTCCCGTTTCGGCAAAGGCATGAAAGGCTCGCAGGGCGGCCAGCGGGGGCATGTCGCGCCAGAACATCTGAAAGACCAGCTTACATATTGGATATCTTGTTGAGTCGCATTTTGCGCGGATCGCGTCAATATCGAGGGTATCGGAACGCTTCGCGATGGAGGCTCAAATGCTTGGAATTCTCGCCCACACCTATTTCACCGCCACCCGCATCCAGCCGCGCCTGCGGCCCCATCCGCCGGTCACGCGGCGCTGGCTGCCTGCCGGTCACTGGTGGCTGGAGCGGTCGGATAGGCTGTGACTCAGACCCACTTCGCCAGCGGCGGCAGGCTCATCAGCACGGCGTTGGCGTCGTGGCCGGTTTCCAGGCCGAACTTCGTCCCCCGGTCGTACACCAGGTTGTATTCGGCATAGAGCCCGCGATGCACCAGTTGCGCGTCCTTGTCGGCCTCGCTCCAGTCCATCACCCGCCGCTTTTCGACCAGCGGTAGATAGGCGGGCAGGAAGGCGAGGCCGATGTCGCGGATCAGGGCAAAGTCGGCTTCCCAGTCGCCAGTGCAATGGTCGTCCAGGAAGATGCCGCCCACGCCCCGGGCACGGTGGCGGTGGGGGATGTAGAAATACTCGTCGGCCCATGCCTTGAGGCGGGGATAGATGTCCTCCCCATGTGGATCGAGATGCGCCTGCTGGGTCCGATGGAAATGCGCCGTATCCTCGGCGTATTCGATGCAGGGGTTCAGGTCGGAGCCTCCGCCGAACCACCAGGCGTGGGGAGTCCAGAACATCCGCGTGTTCATGTGGACCGCCGGAACATGCGGGTTCTGCATATGAGCGACAAGGCTGATGCCGCTCGCCCAGAAACGAGGGTCGTCGGCCATGCCCGGAATGCCCTTGCGCGCCGCCATCGCGGCCTGCGCACGTTCGCCCAGCGTGCCGTAGACGGTCGAGACGTTGACTCCGACCTTCTCGAACACCCGCCCGCCGCGCATCACGCTCATCAGCCCGCCGCCTGCATCACCGCCATCCGGCGCGGCGCGGCGCGTCTCGGTCAATTCGAACCGGCCCGGTGCGGCCTGCGACAACGGCCCCGCGGCATGGCTGTCTTCCAGCGCCTCGAAGGCCGTGACGATGCGGTCGCGCAAGTCGCGGAACCAGGCGGCGGCGTGGGTCTTCTGCACCTCCATCAGTGCGCCGGGGCCGCGACCGGGTCGAGCAGGGTGCGCCCGCCGTCCACAGTCAGGATCTGGCCGGTCATGAAACCCGATGCCTCCGACGCCAGGAACTGCGCCGCCTCGGACACCTCCGACGCCGCGGCGATCCGGCCCATCGGGGTAAAATCCTCGATCCGCTGGCGATAGTCGCGGTTGTCCTTCAGCACTTGCATCAGAGAGGCGCTCATCACCGACCCAAACGCCAGCCCGTTCACGCGGATGCGATGCGGCGCCAGCGCCACGGCCAGCGAGCGCGTCATCTGGTCCAGCGCGGCGGTGGCGATGGAATAGGCCGTCAGGTCGGCATGCGTGCGCCGCGCGGCGATCGAACTAAGGTTGACGATGGTGCCCGCCGTGCCCTCGGTCTGCCCCTCGCTCTGCTTGATCATCCGCCGCGCCACGACCTGGCTGAGCCGTAGCGCGGGCATCAGGTTCTGGTTCAGCGAGGCCATGACGGTGTCGTCATCGGGGTCCAGCGGATCGGCGAAGGACACCTGCCGCGCGCCATTCACCAGGATATCGATCTTGTCGAAACTGTCGAGCGTGGCGGAAATCAGGTTGGCGACCGTCAATCGTTCCCTCAGGTCGCCCGCGAACCACCGGGTATTGCCTTCTTCGGCCTGCGCGCCGAGTTCTGCGAGCAGGGCCTTTTCATCCATGTCCACGAACATGACGTTGGCCCCCTTGGCCAGGAAGGTGCGCCCGATCGCCAGCCCGATGCCATTGGCCGAGCCGGTGACGATGGCGGTCTTGCCTTCTATGGAAAAGGACATTCCGGTCTCCCCGATCAGGCCCGGCGGCGTGGCCGCGTGGCGTGATGTACCTTGAAGCGGGTATCTCCCGCTGCCTCGCGCACCTCGGCGAAGCACTGTGTCAGCGTGGACTCATAAGGCAGATGGCGGTTCGCCACCATCCAGAGTTGCCCCGAGGGACCGAGAAGGCGCGCCGCCGCCTGAATGAAGGCGCGGCCCAGCCCGGTGTCGGCGGCGCGTCCCGTGTGAAAGGGCGGGTTCATCACCACGGTATCAACGCGCGAATCGGCTGCCCAGTCGCGGGCGTCGGCCCAGTGGAAATGCGCGCGCGGGTCGGGCAGGTTTGCCCGGGCGCAGGCGAGCGCGGCGTTGTCGGCCTCTACCAGATCCACCCGCTCCACCTTCGCCCGCTCCAGCACGCGGGACGAGAGATAGCCCCATCCGGCGCCAAGGTCGGCGACGCGGCGGCCCAACTCGACAGGCAGCGTATCGCCGAGCAGCTTTGAGGCGGGGTCTATGCCGTCCGCCGAAAAGGAGCCGGGCGCGGTCAGGAACCCATCCACCGGGGCAGGCGTCGGCGCGCGCCAGTCGTCGAAAGCGCCAGGGGACGGGGTGAACCAGAACAGCTTGCCATGCGCCTTGACCACCGGACCCTGAATCGTGACCCGGGTGCGGATCTCCTTCAGCAGCGCGTCCACCCCGTCGGTCTTGGCCCCGTCCACGATCACCAGCGGCGCGGCGCAGGCCCGGGCCACCAGATCGTGCGCCAGCGCCTTGGCGCGGGGGACGATCACCAGCGCGGCGGCCAGCGGCCCTTCGGGCAGGTCGACCGCGCAGGTCCAGCGCGCCTTCAGCGCGGCATGGTCGGGATAGTTCGGCTGCACCACCACCACCCGGTCGCGCGGCAAGACGCCCAGGTCGGCCTCGGCCCCCGGGTACAGCACCGCGATGCGCCCTTCGGCCGGCAGCGCAAGGCCGCCGCCCTCCAGGGCCAGGGTCAGGCGCTGGGACATGCGCGGGCTATTCTTCCTTTTCCATCGTGCATTGCAGCGGATGTTGATGACGGCGGGCAAAGTCCATCACCTGGCCTACCTTGGTCTCGGCGATCTCGTGGCTGAAGACGCCGACCACGGCGACGCCCTTCTTGTGAACGGTCAGCATGATCTCGAACGCATGGGCGTGGTCCAGGTGGAAGAAACGCTCCAGCACATGGACGACGAATTCCATCGGCGTATAGTCGTCGTTGAGCAGCAGAACCTTGTAAAGCGGCGGGCGCTTGGTCTTTGCCTTGGGCTCGACAAGGGTCGACGTCCCGCGTCCGTCGTCGGGGTCGTTCGCCATTGTCAGGGTGTGGGACTGCGGTGACAACAAGGGTCGGGCATCTCGCAAAGCTACTGAGAGTCCAGCTTATATAAGCTTTAGTCGGGATTCGGAAAGACCAGGTTGACACGAAGATGACAGGAACGGGACGGCTGACCACCGTAGGCTTCGACGCCGACGACACGCTTTGGCATAACGAGCGGTTCTTCCAGCTGACGCAGGCGCGTTTTGCAGAACTGCTGGCGGATCACGCCGAACCGGATCACCTCGCCGAACGCCTGCTCGCCGCCGAGCGGCGCAACATCGGACATTACGGGTTCGGCGTGAAGGGTTTCGTTCTGTCGATGATCGAGACCGCCATCGAGGTGACGGAGGCCCATGTGCCCGCCGATGTGATCGCGCAGTTGCTGGAGGCCGGACGCGAGATGCTGGCGCATCCTATCGACCTCCTCCCCCATGCCGCCGAGGCTGTAGCGGCGCTGGCGCAGACGCATCGCGTCGTCCTGGTCACGAAGGGCGACCTGCTCGACCAGGAGCGCAAGCTGGCCCAGTCTGGCCTGGGCGAGATGTTCGACGCGGTCGAGATCGTGTCGGACAAGACCGCCACGAGATACCAGACCATCTTCGCGCGTCACGGCGACGGGGCAGGACGGGGGATGATGGTCGGCAACTCTCTGAAATCCGACGTGCTGCCGATGATCGCGGCCGGCGGCTGGGGCGTGCATGTGCCCCATGACGTGACCTGGGAACTGGAGCACGCCGACCCGCCGCGCGAGTCGGGGCGATTCCATGCGCTGGCCGACCTCGGCGGGCTGGCCGATCTGGTGGCGGGCATCGGCTGACCGCACTGCCACAATCCTGCCACAATCGAAGGGGTCGCTGCCCATAGAGCAGGCAGCACAACATCTGGGCGACATCGCTGCAACAAAATCAGCTTCGTCCGGGAAGGCGCGGGTTTATTTTGATTTTTCCCTATGATACCGTTTAGCCACTAAGGAAAAAGCCAGCCGGAAAACCGGCGGCGCGAGGCAGTAAAAAGCGAGAATCATCGTGCAGGTACGGCGCATCAGCCAGGCCCGTTGGGCCCTATACGCATTCACCCTGGCATGGCTTCTTCTGGTGTTGCCGCTTTCGGTCATCGCGGCGCCCTACGCCGCCCATGTGATCGACGCCCGCACCGGAGAGGTATTGCATTCGCAAAACGCCGACACGCCGCTGCACCCGGCCTCGCTGACCAAGATGATGA
>JAGRMS010000124.1 GCA_020441135.1 Pseudooceanicola sp. | reverse complement strand
CCTCGATCTCGAACCAGATGCGGAAACGGGTCTCGGGGCTCCAGATGGCGACCATCGCGGGGCGGGAATAGCGGGGGATCATGGGGCCTCCGGGGGCTTGGATCGGGGTCAGGGGCCTCTTAGACTGGACGGAGAGGCGCGGCAAGGCAGAGGCGGAATGGAACAGGGCAGGGCGCCAATGCTGAGCGATTTCGCGGGCGACTGGCTGCTGGAGCGGGCAATCGACGACGCGCTGACCGGGGAACGGCTGCACGCGAGCGGACACGCGGTCTTCGCGCCCGACGCGCATGGGCTGGTCTACGACGAAACCGTCGAGATGGTGCTGGCCTCGGGCCGGCGCCTGCGTGGTACCCGCCGCTACCTCTGGCGGGCAGACCCCGGCGGCGGCATTGCCGTGGTTTTCGAAGACGGGCGACTGTTTCACCGTATCGCGCCGGATCGGGTGCGCTGCGAGGATCGTCACGATTGCACGCCGGACGTCTACGAGGGCGCCTACGACTTCACCGACTGGCCACAGTTCCAACTGCGCTGGCGCGTCACCGGCCCCCGTAAGGGCTACGCGATGCACACCGCCTATCGCCGACCGGGCGTCAGCCCGCCTGCATCGCCTTGAACTTCCGGCCGTTCAGGCAATAGGCCGGGGCGCTGTCGAGATGCGCATTCGCGTCCTGAAGCGTGGTGCATTCGGCATGGCTGGCGCAATCGGCGCAGCGCAGCGTCATCGCGCGCATCGCCATCGGCTCGGTGAACGGCTGGCGGATCATGCGCGCGGTCAGGTCGATGCCCAGCCGGTCGGCCATGCCTTTGACGAGATCTGCGCTCTGCGCGAATTTGGTGAACAGTCCCATGGGTCGCTCCTTTTCCTGGCTGCAAGTTTCCCCGCGTCCGGGCAGCGCGGCCATGATCTGGATCAACTCCATGCTGCGTCTGCGAAAGCCGCTTGCGGGAGCGACCGGGCTGGGGCATCAATTCCGTAAACGGGACAGAGAGGAGACCGGGAATATGCAGACAGCAATCACACGCGGCACGCTGGCCGAGGTGCTGGGGCCCCGCGACGGGCTGGGCCTGCGCGTCAAGCAGATGGCGCTGGTTCTGGCCGGGATCGCGATGCTGACGCTGGCGGCGAAGATTCGGGTGCCGATGTGGCCGGTTCCGATCACCATGCAGACTTTTGCGGTGCTGACGCTGGGCGCGGCCTATGGCGCGCGGCTGGGGTTGCTGACACTGGTGTGCTACCTGGCGCTCGGCGCGGCGGGGGCCTCGGTGTTCACCGGCGAAAGTTCGGGTTTGGCCTATATGGCGGGGCCGACGGGCGGGTATCTGATAGGCTTCGCCGTGGCGGCGGCGGTCGTCGGTCGACTCGCACACCGTGGCTGGTCGCGCAGCGTGACCGGCATGGTGACGGCACTGCTGATCGGCAACGCGGTGATCTACGCGCTGGGGTTGCCCTGGATGGCGTATCTCTTCCTGGCTGAAAAGGGCGCGGCCTGGGTGATGCAGTGGGGCATGACCAACTTCCTGCTGGGCGACGCCCTGAAGCTGGTACTGGCGGCGCTGCTGATTCCCGCGCTTTGGAAACTGGTCGGCGACGCGCGCGGCTGACTTTTGCCAAAAAACGTCGAACGGCCCGGGCGCTTGTTCCCGGGCCGAATTTGTTCTGGCAGAGGCCGGCCGTTCACCCCTCCATAGGGTGAACAACCTGATGAGAGCTCACAGCTAGCCCATCAGGCGCGGATCGAAGGGATAGGTCGTAAGGTTCTCGTAGCCGGTCTCGGTAATCAGCACCTGGTCTTCGAGCTTGATCGTAAAGGCCCCGCCCACCGCGCCCACGGCGGCTTCCACGCACAGGACCATGCCGGGCTCCAGCGCGTAGTCGAAGGCTCCGGGCACCGCCTTGTCCGGGTAGGACACCAGCGGCCATTCGTCGCAAAGCCCGACGCCATGCATCAGGCAACCGTATTTCTGTGCCTGATATTGATCGTCCAGCCGGTGGGCGTTGGCCGTCAGTTCGGGGATCGTGACACCGGGTTTCAGCATCGCCATGTTGGTCATGATATGCTCGTGCGCGTGGCGCATGGCGTCGATCATCGCCTGCGGCGGCTTCGCCTCGCCGATCCACCAGCTGCGCGAGATGTCGATGCAGATGCCATAGGCGCCGATCAGGTCGGTGTCGAAGCTGACGATCTCGTTGTTCTGCACCACCCGCTGGCCGCACTCCTGGAACCAGGGATTGGTGCGCGGGCCCGAGGCCAGCAGCCGCGTTTCGATCCATTCCCCGCCGCGGCGGATGTTCTCAGCGTGCAGCACGGCCCAGATGTCGTCCTCGGACGTGCCGCCCATCGGGACCGAGGCGCGGGCGAAATCCTCCATCGCCTGCACCGACGCCTCGCAGGCCACCATGGCGCAGCGCATCGCGCGGATCTCGTCCTCGCCTTTCACGGCGCGGGTCTTTTCGGTGACCTCCTCGCCTTCCTCGATGGTGAACCCCTGCGCCTCCAGCGCGCGCAGCCCGTGCAGCATCACCTTGTCGACCGCCAGCCGCATGTTGCCACCAGCGTGTTCGGCGATCAGCAGGCGCACCTCGTTGGCGAAGATGTCGGCGGCGATGTCGATCTTTTCGCCCCGGTCGAAATAGAACAGGTCCGCGCCCGAACGGACCTCGCGCACCAGCGGGTTGAATTGCGCCAGGAACGGCGAGTTCTTGTAGTCCCAAAGGACCATGTAGCCGTCGGCACAAAGCAGGCAGGCCCGGAACGGGTTGTGCGTATTCCAGAGCTGCATGTTGGTCGAGTCGGTGGCGTAGCGGATGTTCAGCGGGTCGAACATCAGCAGGCCGCCGTAGCCCCTAGCTTCCAGGGCTTGCGTCAGGCGCTTCCAGCGATGCTCGCGCATCCGCGGCAGATCGGGCAGGGTCAGGCCCTTCGCAGCCCACTCGCCCATCGCCAGCCGGGTCGGCCCGATCTCGATCCGGTCGTCGTCGTTGGCGCTGCCGTCGGCGAGCGTCGCGCCGCGCGTCGGGTCGATCTTGCGGGTGTCGCGGTAATGGGTGGTCATCTCGGGGGCCTTTCGCTGCCATTGGCGGCATCCTGCGTGGCCTGCAAGGGCAGTGTCGGCCCTGCAAGCGACGTTGTTCGGTGTCGTTTTCGGCAGCCGGCCCGAACGCACGCGGCAGTCCCAAGGCCCCGCGCCGGTGTTCCCCCTCCCGACCACCCTTGAGGGTAGGACGATTCGGATAAGGGATGCTGAAGGGCCGAGCGGATTTTTGTGGATGCCGGACGGGACGATATCGTAGCTGTCCATGGCCGTCTCAGGCCCTCACGATATCGCTGCGATCTGTAAACGTCTCCAACCGCGCGGCGCGGTTGCGCAGACACGCGGCGGCGGGCATGAACCGGTCAGGAATAGCGAGCCTCCCATGACCCATCCCCTGCAGAACCACATCCCCTACGACCCCTTCGCGGATCGCCCCTTGCCGGGGATCGGCCCGACGACAATGGCCGGGTGGCTGGTCCGGGACGACGCCTATGCCGGGCAGATGGCCGAGCGGGACCGGCTGGTTGCACAACGCCCCGATGCGGTTCTGGCGATGGATGCGGCCGCGCGCCCGGCCGCGGAAGAGCTGCTGGAGGTTGTTCTCGACGGGATCGGGGCGGGCGAGACCGTCCGGCGGCCCGATGGAGTCTTGGTTGCCGTCGACCGGACGCGCCCGATGGCGACGCTGGCCCGGCTGGTTCAGGAGGATTTCTGCATCCTCGAAAGGCGCGACAACGAACATGTGCTCACCGCCGCCGCGCTCTGCTTTCCTGCCAGCTGGATGCTGGCCGAGAAATTCGGAAAACCGCTGATCGGCATACACGAGCCGGTAGCCGCCTATGACGCCGGGATCGCCGCCCGTGTGCAGCGGCTCTTTGACGGGGTGCGGCCGGGCGCGCCGCTCTGGCGGTTCAACCGGCTGTGGTATGTCGACCCCGACCTGCACCAGCCGCGGAGCGAGGGCCAGCGCCGCCCGAAACCGGAGCCGGGCGTGGGCGGCTACCTGCGGAGCGAGCGGCAGTGCCTGGTGCGGCTCCCCCGGACTCGGGCCGTGGTCTTCTCGATCCACACCTACGTGATGACCCGCGCCGCCGTGCTGGCGCAGGGCCTGGACCCACGCGACACCTGAGCGGAATCTGTTGCCAGTCGGCGTCAGGCTGTCGCATGATCGGGCCACTGCCCATTCCGTAGGGGAGATCATTTCAATGACCGAATACGTTCAGTTCCTGCCGCTCGATTTCGACCACGTTCCCGAACCGATGTTTCTCGCAGGCTATGCGATCGACGCCGCAGGGCGCACCGACCGGGCCTTCCGCATCACCGGAGCCAGCTACACCGTCGATTTCTCGGGCAAGAATCTCGACTACGACGGCGCGGGCGGCCTCAGCGAGGGAACCGTCTACGGCTTCACCCTGCGCGACATCTCCGGAGACGCGCCGGTGGTGGTGTTCCGGGCGGGCGCCTCGCTCAGCAGCACCGGCATGATGGAGGCCGCCGAGTTCAACGCCGCGATGACACGGCACCAAAGCGACCCCGAGGGCGCGGTGGCCACGCTGCTGGCCGATTGGCTGAACGACTTCTACTGGGCGGTGAACCATACCGGCGGCCTGCTGCAAGGCTACGACGGTCCGCAGACGCTCTACGGCAGCGCGAAGGACGACGTGATCCGTGGCGGGGCCGGGGATGACAACATCCAGTCGAACGGCGGCGCCGACCGGCTTTATGGCGGCTCGGGCAACGACTATTTCCATATCGACTGGGGCGATTCCACCATCTGGGGCGGGTCGGGCAGCAACAATTACCTCGTCTATGACAGGGCGCGGGCGACGGTCTATGGCGGCGCCGAGTCCGACTACGGGACCTTCGGCAAGGGCGCTGACATTTTCTACGGGCGCGGCGGCGATGACGTGGCAAACATGGGCGCAGGGTCCGACGGGGCCTGGGGCGGCAAGGGCAGCGACCGGCTGAGCGCGGGCAATGGCGATGACGAGGTGCGCGGCGGGGCCGGCGATGATGTGCTGAAAGGCGATGGCGGCTCCGACAGTCTCTACGGCGGTGCCGGGAATGACGACCTGGACGGCGGCATTCACAACGATCACCTCGACGGCGGTGGCGGAGATGATTTCCTGAACGGCGGTTCCTGGGACGATGTCCTGATCGGCGGGAGTGGCGACGACATTCTGACCGGGGGCAGCGGGGTGGACCACCTCTGGGGCGGTCCGGGCAACGACCAGATGCGCGGCGGGGCCGATGCGGACACCTTCATCTTTGTCGCCGGCGACGGCAGCGCGCGGATTCTGGATTTCCAGCTGGGTGAAGATACCGTCGAACTCGACGCCGACCTCGTCGACGGCATACCGGGCGACGACCCCGAGGCGGGGCTGGCGGCCGTGGCCGAAGTCGTCAACAACGGCCTGACGCTGACCTTCGCCAGCGGCGAGGTGCTGCGGTTCACCGGGATCACCGATGTGACGGCCCTGGCCGGGGATGTGACGCTGGTCTGAGACCGAGTTGCGGGCGCGGTCCTTCCGAACCGGGAGGGCCTGCGTTCTCGATCACCGGATGCCAAGCATCTTGCAGTTTCGCTTCAGCACGCCGTCGGGCTTCTTCGGTTCCTCGGCCTTGGCCCAGGCAGCGGGTGACTTTTGCAACTCGGCGACGATCTTGTTCGCCTCGCGAGTCTCGGACAGCGCCAGCGCGCGGATCGCACGCTCGGTCGCCTTCACATTCTTCGTGCCGACGGTACGCGCCACCTTCCTGGCCTTTGCCCTGGCGAGCAGCAGCGCGTGGCATTCGAGGAACTTGTCCGACAAGAAGAACCGATCGCTATGGTCCTGCTGGACGAGCGACGTCAGCCGCGCATGGACCTCCTGCAGCAGCTTGGCCCAGGGTCGCAGCGACGAGTTTCCGGCCTTGGCCAGAGTGTCGGCCTGCGCGAACAGATCGTTGGACAGGTTCAGTTGCTTGCGGCTGCCCTGCGACAGGAAGACCTTGTAGATCTTCTTCGGGTCAAAACGGCCCTGCAGGAACATCACGATATCTTCGTTGAATTCGGAGACCATGAACCGCTTGAACAGCGGGCCGATGTTGCGGTCGGCGAGAATGTCTTCGGGGGTGTCAGGATAGGCGAGGCCGTTGATCGTGGGCATGAAACTGCGCCTTTGCTTGGGGCGTGCCGCCACGCCGTCGGGGTTCATGCCAATGGTTCGCGCGGCACAGCCGGACGGTTCAAACAAAGTCGAATTCGATGCGGGATCAGCCCCTGCGCCTGCGCCGTCCCCCGCCGCCGCCGCCAGTATCGCCGCCCTGGTTGAAACTGACCTCGGGCAGGGCGACGAGGCTGTTCAGGATCGGGAAGGGCTCCACCGCGTTCGGGATCGCCGAGGCGTTGACGAAATGCTCCTGGAACCGCGGCTCGATGGCGGTCTCGATCTTGTGGATGTCGCGCACCGTCGCCTCGACCAGCCCGCGCGCCGCGCGGTTCAGCAGGGCGATGCGCGCCCCCGTCCCGGCGGCATTGCCCGCCGACGTCACCTTCTCCAGCGGCGCGTCGGGGATCATGCCCAGCACCATCGCGTGTTTCGGCGAGATATGCGCGCCAAAGGCCCCGGCCAGCACAACGCGGTCCACCTTGTCCACGCCGAACTTGTCCATCAGCAGCCGCGCGCCGGAATAGAGCGCTGCCTTGGCCATCTGGATTTCCCGGATGTCGCGGTTGGTCACGGTGATGCGGCGGTCGTCCTTCTCCCAGACGAGGTAGGAATAGGTCCGCCCGTCGAGGATGCAGCGTTCGGTTCCGGTCTGCTCGGGCGATCCGATCAGGCCCGAGGCGTCGACAATCCCCGCCAGCCGCATCTCGGCCACCATCTCGATGATGCCCGACCCGCAGATGCCGGTGATGCCGGTCCGCTCCGTCGCCCTGGCAAAGCCCGGATCGTCCGACCAGAGGTCCGATCCGATCACCCGGAAACGCGGCTCCTTCGTGGCGGGGTCGATCTCCACCCGCTCGATCGCCCCCGGCGCGGCGCGCTGGCCCGCGCTGATCTGCGCGCCCTCGAAGGCCGGGCCGGTGGGCGAGGAACAGGCGAGAACCTTGGTGGTATTGCCCAGCAGGATCTCGGCATTGGTGCCGACATCGACCACCAGCAGCAGATCCTCGGACTTGTCGGGCGCCTCGGACAGCGCCACCGCCGCCGCGTCGGCCCCGACGTGGCCCGCGATGCAGGGGAGCAGGTAGAGCCGGGCCGAGGGATGCAGCTCCAGCCCCACTTCGCGCGCCGTCAGGTTCAGCGCGTCCGACGTGGCCAGCGCAAATGGCGCCTGGCCGAGCTCGAAGGGGTCGATGCCAAGGAACAGGTGGTGCATCACCGGGTTGCAGACCAGCACCATGTCGAGGATGTCGGCCCGCACGATCCCCGCCTCGGTGCAGATCTCGCCGAAAAGCGCGTTCATCCCCTCGCGCACCGCCGCCGTCATCTCGGCCGCGCCGCCGGGGTTCATCATCGAATAGGACACCCGGCTCATCAGATCCTCGCCAAAGCGGATCTGCGGGTTCATCAGCCCGGACGAGGCGACCACCTCGCCCGATTGCAGGTCGCAGAGATGCGCGGCGATGGTGGTCGACCCAAGATCGACCGCCAGCCCGAAGATCGGCTCCTCGCGGAATCCCGGCCAGACCTCGACCACCCGCGGCGTCCCGCCAATATGGACGGCGCAAGTGACCTGCCAGTTGCCTTTCCGCAGCTTCGGTTGCAGCCCGGTCAGCACGGTCAGGTCGATCTGCACGTCCTCCAGCTGCCACTGCGCCGCCAGCGCGTCCTTCAGCCGCTGGAAGTCGCCCGAGGGGTCGTGCATGTCGGGCTCGGTCACGGCGACGTAGAACAGCTTGACCGCCGGATCCATGGTGATCTGCCGCGCCTCGGCCCGCTTGCGGACCACCTGCCGGTGGACCTGGCTTTCGGGCGGCACGTCGATCACCACATCGCTCTCGATGCAGGCCTGGCAGCCCAGTCGTCGGCCTTCCTTCAGGCCCCGCTTGGTCTTGTAGCGCTCCTCGACCGCGTTCCACTCCGACAGGGCACCGGCCTCGACCGTCACGCCGTGCTTGGGAAACTCGCCATAGGACGGCGTGATCTGGCAGCGCGAGCAGATGCCGCGCCCGCCGCAGACCGAATCGAGGTCCACGCCCAGCTGCCGCGCGGCGGTCAGCACCGGCGTGCCGGAGGGGAACCGCCCCCGCTTGCCCGAGGGGGTAAAGACCACGAGGGGATCGTTGCTCATCTGGCGAATCCTTTGACGTCGCGGGCACCATAGCCAAGGCGCAGGCGGACGAAAGCCGAAGCGCGGCAGATTCCGGCGGCTCTGCGGCATTTGCCGCCGCGGAGTCGCTTGCTATCGCCCGAAGCCTGCCGCCGTGGGCAGCCAGGTTGCCAGCTCCGGCACCAGGATCAGCATCCCCATGCCGCCGATCATCAGCGCGACAAAGGGGCTGGCCCCCCGCACGATGGTCGCCAGCGAGGCGTTGGTGATGCCCTTGATCACGAACAGGTTCATCCCCACAGGCGGGGTGATCATGGCAAGCTCCAGGTTGATCATCAGCAGGACGCCATACCAGATCGGGTCGATGTGCAGGGCAATCAGCGTCGGCAGCAGGATCGGCGTGGTGATCAGGATGATCGCGATGGATTCCAGGAACATCCCCAGCACGAAAATCAACCCCATCACCACCAGGATGAACCCGAGTGGTCCAAGCCCAAGCCCGGCCACCATCTCGGTCACGCCGACCGGCAGGCGGATCAGGGTGATCGCATGGCCGAACATCGCCGCGCCCGCGATGATCATGAACAGCATCATCGAGGTGCGCATCGCGCTCACGGTGCAGTCCCACAGCGCGGACAGGCCGAACCCGCGCCCCGCGAAAAACGCCACCGCCAGGGCATAGAGCGACCCCGCCGCTGCCGCCTCGGTCGCGGTGAAGACGCCGAAGTAGATGCCCCCCATCACCACCGGCGGCGCCAGCAGCGCCCAGATCGACCGGCGGAAGGCCCGCGCGACGGCCGGAACCCCGGCCCAGTCCGGCGCGGCGATGCCGGGCCGCGTGCGCGCCTGCGCCATGCAGAAGAGCGCGAAGATCAGCGCCAGCAGCAGCCCCGGGATCACCCCCGCCAGGAACAGCCCGCCGATCGAGGCCTCGGACACGATGGCATACAGGATCATCGGCCCCGAAGGCGGGATCAGGATTCCCAGCGTCCCCCCGGCGGCGACCACGCCCAGCGCATCGCGCTCGGGATAGCCGAACCGCTTCATCTGCGGAATCGCGCTCGACCCGATGGATAGCGCGGTGGCGACGGAAGACCCGGAAATGGCGGCGAAGATGGTGCAGGCCATGACGGTTGCGACGCCCAGGCCACCACGGACATGGCCGATGAGGGCATGGGCGAAGTCGTATAACTCGTCGATCAGCTTGGCGCGGATCATCACCTGCGCCATGAAGACGAACAGCGGGATCGTCGCCAGCACCGGCTTGTCGAGGTGCGCATAGACCGCGTCGCCCAGCCCGTCGATATCGCCCTCGGCGATCAACAGGATGCTTGCGGCGGTCAGCCCCAGGGCGGCAAAGATCGGGATGCCGGTCAGCAGCAGCAGGATCAGCCCCGCAAAGACAAGAACCAGCGTCATCCGCGCACCGCCTGTATCAGGCGTACCAGAGCCATCAGGGCGAGCAGCACGCAGCCGATCAGCACCGGCACCTGCGGAATCCAGGTCTGAATCTCGATATACCCCACCGAGTAGGAGCCGAAGCCGTAGGCGAAGGCGATGCTGTCCCAGATCGACACGCCCACGACGATTGCGAAGGCGATCACGCTGAGGCTGGAAAACGCCGCCAGCCAGCGCCGCGCGCGCGGACCCGCGCGATCATGCAGCAGGTCGATGGCGATATGGTCGCCCCGCCGCAGTGCCTCGGCCGCGCCCAGCATCACGGCGGCGACCAGCAGATAGCCGACCATCTCGTCGTTCCACTGCAACGGCTTGTCCAGCAGGTAGCGCCGCACCACCGCGACCGAGATCTGCGCCAGGATCACCAGCAGCAGCAGCGCACTCAGCGCACCGCACAGGCGCACCAGCGCCACCACGATCCGGTCGGGAAAGAGCGGGGCATCATCTGCCCCGCCCGCGTCGTCCTTGGCCATCATCGGCGCTTACATCTTGCCGAGCAGTTCCAACAGCTTGGCGCTGTCGGGGTCTTCCGCGCCAAAGGCCTTGTCGAAGGCCGGACGCATCACCGCCTCGAAGGCCGCGTTTTCCTCGGGCGTGGCGATATGTACCTTCACGCCCTTCTCCTTCAGCTGGTCCGGCCCTGCCGCACCGGCCTCGGTCGAGGCTTCGATGGCCCAGCCGGACGCCTTCAGCCCGGCTTCCTTCAGCGCCGCCTTGGACTTGTCCGACAGCCCGTCGTAGAAGGCCGGGTTCAGGTAGCCGTGCAGGTAGGCCGACAGCACGGGAACCACCGTAAAGGCGTCCTGCACCTCGTAGTACTTCCGCGACACGGCGGCGGCCACGTCCGTCACCGCCCCGTCGATGACGCCGGTCGCCAGCGCCTGGTAGACCTCTGACCCCGGCATCGCCGTGGGGGTCGCGCCCAATGCGGCAATCGCGGCATCGAACGGCGGCGTGATGCCACGGAACTTCAGGCCCTGGAAATCCTCGGGCTTGGTCAGCGGCTCGCCCTTGGTGGTGAAGACCGACGAATTGGTCTGGAACATCCAGACCACGTTCTTCACGCCCTTCTGCAACAGCTTCTCTTCCAGATAGGCCGCGGCCTCGGAATTCGGCCACTTCTTCCAGATCTCGATGTCGCCAAACGCGAAAGGAGCCACGGTGACGTTCATCATCGGCAGCGTCTTGCCCCACTGGAAGTTCAGCGAGAAGGCGCATTCGATGTCGCCCTTCGCCGTCGCCACGATGTTGTCGCGCGCGCCGACCAGGCTGTCCGCCCCGAATACCTGTACGTCCAGCTCGCCCTCGGACAGCTTTTCGACCTCGGCGGCCCAGCGGTCCACCACCTTGGCGATGTGGTGCGCGGGCGGCAGCTGGTGGCTGCACCGCATCACGGTTTCGGCCAGGGCGCCGCTTGCGCCGACCGAGAACAGGGCAGCCGCCAGCGCGGCCTTCATGGTGAGTGTCATGGTCTTCTCTCCTCCGGTTTCTTGTTCAATTCGCCCGCCAGGGCATGTTCGGCGGCGGCCCCGCCCGGTGCATCGCGCCGTGGAACACCTCTCCGGGCATCGCGCCTTCGGCAATCGCCCGCGCTTCGCGCAGGGCCTCCAGGTCGATGCCCGTGGCAAAGCCCATGCTCTCGGCCAGAAAGACGATATCCTCGAAGACGACATTCCCCGTCGCTCCCGGCGCAAAGGGGCATCCTCCAAGCCCGCCCAGCGACGCGTCGATCACCCGCGCCCCGTTGTCGAGCGCGGCGGCGGCATTGGCAACCCCCATTCCCCGCGTATCGTGCAGATGGATGATGTAGGGTCGGTCGCCGCAAAGTCTGGTCATGCCCGCGCAAAGGCGGCCCACCGCGCGCGGTCCCGCAAAGCCCACGGTATCGGCGATCCCGACGATATCCGCCCCGGCCTCGAGGCAGGCCCCCGCCAGCCGCAGCACCTCGTCCGGGTCCACGGCACCCGCCAGCGAGCAGCCCAGCGCCATCGCCAGCCCGGCGTTCACCAGCTTTCCCGGCGCCTCGGCATCCCGCATCGCCACCACGCGGCCAACCAGCGCCACCGCCTCGTCGCGCGAGCGCCGGGCGTTCGCCTGGCTGTGCTCTTCCGTGGCCGAGACCACGCAGACCATCTCGCGCACATCGGTACGGATCGCCGCCTCGGCTCCGCGCTCGTTCAGCGTCAGCGCGGCCGAATGCACGTCCAGCGCCTCCGCAGCCGCGATCATTTCGTCCACATCGGCGAACTGCGGAAACCGCGCGGCAGGCAGGAACGAGCCGACCTCGAAATGCCGCACCCCCGCCTTCGCCTCCGCCGCCAGCCAGGCCCTTTTCGCCTCGGTCGAGGGCAGCGCCTTCGCCAGTTGCAGCCCGTCGCGCAGGCCCACCTCGCGCAGCGTGACGCGATCCGCCGGATAGACGCTCATGCCCGCTTCCCCGAAGCCGCCGCGATCTCGTCCGCGTTCATTCCCAGCGCGCCGAACACCGCCTCTGTATCCGCCCCGACCTCGGCGATATCGACCGGCCCAACGTCCAGCGGCGCCCCGTCCACCTCGAAAGGCAGTCCCGGCGCACGATAGGTCTGCCCGTCCGGCAGCCGCGACACCGTCAGCCCGCCGGGGCGCAGCACATGGGGATCCTGATACATCTCGGCCGGGCGGTGGATGGGCGAGAAGGGGATGCCCGAGGCCTCGAACACCCCGATCAGATCGTCGAACGACCGCTTGCGCACCGCCTCGGCCACGATCGGAATCGTCCAGTCCCGCGCCGCGATCTGGTCCATCCGCTTCTGCAAACGCGGATCGTCCTTCAGCACCGCCAGCCCCAGCAGGTCGCACAGGACAACCCACTGACCCTCCGTCACCGCCCCGATGAAGATCTGCCGCCCGTCCGCGGTTTCGAAGATGTCATAGACCGGCCAGCTGAATTCCCGCTCCGGCATCGGCGGGGCCTCGCGCCCCTCGATGTCGAATTGCACCATGTGCTGCGCCACCAGGAACAGGCAGTTCTCGAACAGGCCCGTGCGCAGCGCGTGACCCTTGCCGTCCTTGCCCCGCTGCAACAGAGCCGCCAGCACCGCGAAGGCCCCGAACAGCCCGCCCATGATGTCGTTGGCCGACGATCCGATCCGCAAGGGCCGCCCCGTCGGCCCCGTCATGTAGGCCATGCCCGTCATCATCTGCACCACCTCGTCCATCGCGGTGCGGTCCTCGTAGGGCCCCCGCAGGAACCCCTTCAGCGACGACACGATCAGCGCCGGATACCGCTCGCGCAGCACCTCCGGCGCCAGCCCCATCTTCGCCAGGCTCTGGTCGCGGAAGTTCTCGACAAACACGTCTGCCGTCGCCAGCAGCCGGTGCAGCGCCGCGCGGCCCGCGTCCGAGGACAGATCCAGCGTCACGCATTTCTTGCCCCGGTTGAAGGTCGGGTAGAACCCGCGCCCCATCCCCGTCAGGTCGCGGGTCTTGTCGCCGCCCGGCGGCTCCACCTTGATGACCTCGGCCCCGAGGAAACCCAGGAACATGCCCGACGACGGCCCCATGATCATATGCGTCATCTCGACAACGCGAAGCCCGGCCAGCGGCCTGGTGTCAGTGGTCATGGCGTGTCCTCCCGGGGCAGACCATAGCCAAAGGGGCGAGAACGGAATATCATAAAGTTTCGAACCAACCCTTCTGGAATCCAGAATGCTCGACACCCGCCAGCTGCAATACTTCGCCGCCATCTACGAACAGGGCTCGCTGTCGCAGGCCTCGGCCCAGCTGCGCATCGCCGCCTCGGCCCTCAGCCACCACATCGCCCAGATGGAGGCGCGGTTCGGCGGGCCGCTGTTCCGCCGCAAACCCCGCGGGATGGAGCCGACGGCGGCGGGCCACCGTCTCTACGAACACGCGCGGCCGATCCTGCGGGCGCTGGCCGCCGCCGAGACTGACCTGACCGACCCCGGCGGCAAGATCTCGGGCCCCGTCTCGGTCGGCATGGCGCATTCCGCCGTCAAGGCGGTTGGCGTGGCCTTCGTCGCCCAGGTGATGCGCGACTATCCCAAGGTTCAGCTTGCCCTGTCCGAAAGCCTCTCGGGCGTCGCCCTGCCGCACCTGCTGGCCTCCGACATCGACATGGCGCTGGTCTACAACCCGCCGTCGGACCCGACCTTCCAATCCGAACCGATCCTCGAGGAAAAGATGGTCTGCGTCGGCCGGCCCGAGATCATCGGCGACACCGCCGACCCGATCCCCTTCGCCGACCTGCTCGACCTGCCGATCATCCTTTTGCGCCAGGGCGCCTCGGCGCGGGCGATCATGGACGACCAGACCCTGCTGAAGAAGATCGAGGCGCGGGCGGTCCTCCAGATGAACTCGGTCCACGCCATCGCGGGTTCCATCGAGGCGGGGCTGGGCGTGGTCATCGGCACAAGGCTTTTCATGCGCGAGCAGATCGAACGCGGCAACGTCCGCGCCCGTCCCATCGTCGCCCCGGAACTGTCGCGCACGCTGCACCTCTGTCACCTCGCGTCCCGCCCGCCGACCTATGCGTCCGAGGCGATCCGCGAGACGCTGCTGGCCCATGTCCGCCGCGCGGTGACGGACGGCACATGGGAGGCGCGGTTGGTCGATCCCTAGCGCCCCTCGATCCGGATGGTGAACCGCCGCCGCGCGCCCGAAGGCGGGGCAGGGAAGGGCGCGGCCTTGCGCAAGACCGCCAGCGCGGCGGCGTCCAGCTCCGCCGAACCCGAGGTGCGCGCGATGGATACCGAGGCCAGCGCGCCATTGGCGGCAATCGAAAAGCTCACCGTGGCGGCGGCCCGCACCGACACACGCGGACGCGGCACCCGCGAAATCCGCCGCATCACCTGGCCGGGGTAGTTGTCCACCGCCGCATTGCCCGCTTGCTGGGAGTGCGCCGCCTGAGTCGACTGCGCCGCCGATTTCATCGCCTCCGCGCGCCCCATGTCCGTCCCGGTGCGCGCATTGCGATCCGCGTTCCCGGTCGGCGCGGGCCGGGCGGGCGGCTCCTGCGCCACCGCCTCGGGCCGCTTCGGCGGGCGGGGCGAGGTCGCGGGCGTATCCGGCTCCGGCTCCGCCTCGGTTCGCTCGACCGGCGGAGTCGGCGCGACCTCTGGCGTCAGCGCCGCCTGAACCTCGACCGGCGGGGCAGGGGCCTGCGCAACCGGTGGTGCAATCGGCACGACCGGGGGCAGCGTCCTTGCGGTCTGCATCACCGGCGTCGTCACCGCCACCTTCGGCGTCACCGGCGCGAGTGTCGCAGGCGGCTCCACCGCCATCACCGCATCCGTCACCGCCATCGCCGTCTGCACCGGCGGCTCGGGCGTCTCGGTCTCGACCGGCGTCACCACCTCCGGCTGCACCACCCCGGCACTCAGGTCGGCAAAGCTCGACCCCAGCGAGGCCACCGCCACCTCGGCCCCGCCCGCCATCTGCACCGCAGACTCGCGCATGACCACGCCCACCCCGGCCAGATGCGCCCCCGCCGAGGCGACGACGACCAGTGCCGCCAGTCGTTTCGACGAGGGGATCATTCCGCCACCCGCAGGGTCGAGATCACCACCCGTTCCACCCCCGCCGCCCGCAGCTCCGCCCCGATCCGCACCAGATCCGCCGCCGGCAAATCGCGGTCCGGCATCAGCCGCACCACGTCCAGCGCCCGGCTGTCGGGCCGGTCCAGCAGGGCCGAGGCCGAGGTCAGCTCCGCCCCGCGATAGCGCATCTGCCCGTCCGCCCCGATCACCAGCGCATCCGGCGGCGCGCGCCCCTCCAGCTGCGCCGTCTCGACCAGCTGCAACCCCTTCTCCTGCGAGGGCGCCAGCGTCCCCGCCACCATGAAGAAGACCAGCATCAGGAAGACGACGTTGATCAGCGCGATGGTCGGCTCGCGCGGGCGCCTTGGTGCGGGGCGCCTCATGACGGCGCCAGGATGCTGAACGACACGCCCGGCACGCCGCGCAGGACCACCAGCACATCCGTCAGCCGCTGCGCCGTCACCTCGGGCGCAAGGCTCAGCACCACCGTCTGTTCCGCCAGCCGCGCGCCCAGACCGTCCAGCGTGACCGTCTCGGCGTTCAACCGCAGGCCCTCTTGCGCCACCTGAAGAAACAGCACCTTGCCGGTCGAGGCCCCCCCGGCGGCCCCGGCATCGGCCAGATCGACCTCCGAGAACTTGGAAAACGTCGAGGACAGCATGAAGAACAGCAGCAGCAGAAAGATGACGTCGATCAGCGACGTCATCGACAACACCCGCCGCCGAAAGCGCGGCCTAAGCGGCATTGCGCACCTTCTCCGCCCCGACCGGCGTCAGGATCACCGCCAGCCCGCGCTCGGCCGTCACCCGTTCCGCCGCCATCCGGCTCTCCAGCCAGGACAGCACCACCGAGGTCGGCATCGCCACGCCCAGTCCCACGGCGGTTGTCAGCAGCGCCACCCAGATGCCGCCCGCCAGCAGCGACGGGTCGACCTGCGCCCCCGCCGATTGCAGCGACTGGAACGCCTCGATCATCCCCAGCACGGTGCCGAACAACCCCAGCAGGGGGGCCAGCTGCGCCACGGAATCGAGATAGCGGAACCCGCGTTCAAGCCGGGCGAACCGCGTCTCCGTTTCCGCCTCCAGCCGTGCGCGCAAGCCCTCGGCACCGGCCTGCGCCATCGCCATCGAAAACACCGGTTGCAGGTAGCTACTGCCGTCAGCCACCTCGCGCAGCGCCTGCGCCCGCGCGCCCGCATCCCAATCCGCCACCGCCCGCGCCAGCGCCCGGTGCCGCCCGACGCCCGCCGCGCGGAACTGCCACAGCTTGTAGAGGATCACCGCCGCCGTCAGCACCGACACCACCGCCAGCACCGCCACAACTGGTCCGCCCAGGTCGACGACCTCGCGGACCGCATCGACCAGCCAGCTCACCGCAGCAACTCCGCCGGGGCCCGGCTTGTCACCGCCGCCGCGTCGCAGACCCCGCTGGCCGCGCCCGCCACCGTGCAGGCGCTCGCCCCGTTGAACAGCACGCGCCCCAGTCGCGCGCAAGGCAGCCCGTCCACCTGGAACTGCCGCACACGCGCCCGCCCCACCGGCAAAGCGCCGAAGTCGAACAGGGTCAGCCGGTCCACGCTGCCTTCGGTGTCGAACAGCACCGTCTCGAACACGGCGCTGTCCACCGCCTCCGCCGCGCCATTGGTGGCCACGAACGTCAGCCGACAGGCGCCGCCGTCCGCCTCCATCTTGTTCAGTTCCACTGCCAGACCGGCAGTCTCCGCCCAGGCGCCGGGGCTGGCGAGCATCAGGCTGGCAAGCAGGGGTAGGGTCAGTCGCATGAGATCACGTCCTCAGAAAACCCGTGACAGAGTCACCTTGAAATTGCGCCCCGACGCGGGGCGGGTGGAAAGACGCGGGGTATAGGCGCGGTCGAACAGGTTCTCGATCCCGGCCCTTATGGTCGCGCCCTCCAGTGCCCCCGACTGCGGCGACCAGGTCAGGCGCAGGTTGTGCACGCCAAAGCCGGGAACCCGCTTGGTCGGCGTCTGAACCGCGCGGTTGGCCACAACCTCCCAGCTCAAATCCACCGCCTCGCCAAAGCGCCGACCAACCGTCAGCCGCGCCGAATCCGCCGGGGAATTGCGCCAGCGCGCGCTCGCCCCGCTTGGCGCGAACTCGCGCCCCTTGGCGTGGTTCGCGTTGAAGTCGACGTAATAGCCCGCCTCGGTCCCGTAGGAGGCTTCGAGTTCCACCCCCCGCATCTCGACCCTGTCCAGTTGCAGCCCCGGCCCGGTCAGCCCGGCGGTGTAGGATGTTATGTCATATAGACCAGTCCAATAGGCGTTTACCTTCACCGCGACCCGGTCGCCTGGCGTAAAAAGGTCCGTCCTGTCGAACGACGCCCCCAGCTCGTAGGTCCGCGCCTTCTCCGACATCCCGATCAGCGCCGTGCCCAGATCGTCGATGATCGGCAGCGACTCGGTATAGGCGGCGCTGCCGAAGACCGCGACGCCATTGGCAAAGGCCCGCCGCACTGATAGCCCGCCCATCATCGCCTCGGCCCGGAACGGCCCCGCCGTCGTCGTCATTGCCCCCCGTATCACAGAACGCTCGTAACGCAGCGCCGGGCTGACCGTCCACCAGTCGCCGACAGCCATATCGTCCACGACAAAGGCCGCGATCCGCCGGTCGGTCCCGCCCGGCGCCGCATTCGCCTCAAGCCGCTTCTTGTAGATGAACTCCACGCCTGCGCGCAGGTCGTGCCGGATGATCCCGGTCTCGATCCAGGCCCGGTTCTTCACCGACAGCTTGGTCGTCCTGTACCGGTGATCCGCCTCGACCAGCGGCAGCAGTGTCGGGAAATCCGGCGTGCCCTCCAGCGGCGACGAGCCCGGCACATAGGCCTGGTCGATCTGCTGGTCCGCCTGCGACAGCGCCACCTCCAGATCCACCAGATCGTTGCCCGCAGGCTTGTAGCGATAGGTCAGTACCGCCGTCCGCGACAGCACGTCCCGGTCGACGTTGCCGAAGGCGTCCGCCGTGGTGGTGAAGCTGTCATACGGCACATCCCGGTCGCTGGTCTCGGTCTGGCTCAGCGCCAGCGTCAGCGAATGGTCGCCAAAGCGATACCGCGCTTTGATCAGCCCCGAAGGCAGGGTAAAGGCGCTGTTGCCGATGACGCGGTCGCGCCCGTCGGTCTGATTGCCTTGATCGCGCCAGGTGTAGTTGACCAGCAGTTCCAGGTTCGCGACCGGCTGCCAGGCGAGGATCGACGAACTGGTGATGCCGCCGCCGTTGCTGGAAAACTCAACCGTCTGCCCAAAGGCGAACCCCACCTGACCGCCGGTGAAATCGCTGGCGTCCTTCGTCTCCAGCTTCACCACGCCGCCGACGATGCCCGAGCCGAACTCGAAACTGCCGACCGTCCCGCGCACCACGCTGACCTCGCGGAACAGCATCGGATCGGTGTAAAGCTGCGTGCCGATGCGGTACAACTCTTCCCCGCCCACATCCGCGCCGTCGATCTGCACCTTGACCTTCTGGTCGCTGCCATAGGTGCCGTTCGCGCCAAAACCCCGGATGTTGATCCCCGACCCCGAAGGCGTCGACCCGTTCACCAGGCTCACACCCGGAACCGAGTCGATCAGCTCCGCCACCGTGCCCGCCTGCCGGTCGTCCATCTCTTCCTGGTTGATCTCCGTCACCGGAGTCGCCGTCTCGGTCTGTACCGCCCGCTTGCTGGTGCCCAGCACCAGCGTGCCAAGGAACGCGCCGTCCTGCGCCCGCGCCGGTGACGCGATCAGCGCGGTCGTTCCAAGCATCAATGCAGGCAAGCCGGCCTTCAGTCTCATTCAGTCGTCCTCGCAGGCAATGACGGGTGGCCGGGTTGCTTGCGAAGGGCTGGCAGGGCGCGGATTTTTTCGGATCGGACGTTTCCGCCCGCTTGCGTCTTCTAGAAAACATTACTAAAAGCGTCAAGAATAAAGCTGACTGAAATGCTCAGCCTCTGCCAGCCGCGCCTCGTGCCCGCCAGCCGTTCCCCAGAACCCGCCAGGCAAGAGGTGCCCCCGTGACCGACCAGACCCCGACCCCCGAGGCCATCCGCGCCGCCCGCATCGAGAACCCGAAGATGCGCGAGCGGGATCTCTCCGACAAGCTCGGCATCTCCGAGGCGCAGCTTCTGGCCGCCCACGCGGGGCAGGGGACCACCGCCATTTCCGCCCATCCCGACGGCATCATGGCCGCGGCGATGAGCCTGGGCGAGGTGATGGCCCTGACCCGCAACGAGGATTGCGTGATCGAGAAGGTCGGGTCTTACGCCAACTACCACTCCGGCCCCCACGCCTCGATGGTGCTGAACGAGGAAATCGACCTGCGCATGTTCCCCTCGCACTGGGTCCATGCCTACATGGTCGAGAAGGAAACCGACGACGGCATCCGCCGCAGCCTCCAGGCCTTCGACGCGGCAGGCGACGCGGTCCACAAGATCTTCCTGCGCGACGGGGCCGACCTGACGCTCTGGGACAAGGTGAAGGAAGAACTTCGCCTGCCCGAGCAGGCGCAGATCCTGACCGTCGAACCCCGCCAGCCCGACGAGCCCGCGCGCTCGGCCCCCGACAAGCTGGACATCCTGCGCAAGGAATGGGCGCGGATGACGGACACCCACCAGTTCCTCCGCCTGACGTCCAAGCTGAAGATGAACCGCCTCGGCGCCTATCGCGTTGCGGGTGAACCCTTCGTGCGCGCGCTGGCGCCGGAAGCCTTCGACGACATGCTGATGAAGGTCCAGGCGCAGGGGCTTGAAATCATGGTCTTTGTCGGCAATCGCGGCTGCATCGAGATCCACTCGGGCCCGATCCACAAGCTGACCCCGATGGGCCCCTGGCAGAACGTGCTGGACCCGGGCTTCAACCTCCACCTCCGCCTCGACCGCATTGCCGAAGTCTGGGCGGTGGACAAGCCCACCCAGCGCGGTCCCGCCGTCTCGGTCGAGGCCTTCAACAAGGACGGCGGTCTGATCCTCCAGGTCTTCGGCGTCGGGAAAGAGGGCCGCGACTGCCGCCCGGCCTGGAGCGAATTGGTCAACACCCTACAGGGCCTGCCGCAAGAGGCCACCGCATGACCCTGCGCGCGACCCTCTGCGCCGCCCTGCTGGCACTCGCCGCCCCGGCCCAGGCCGAAACCGGCGGCATCGTCAGCATCGGCGGCGCGATCACCGAGATCGTCTACGCCCTCGGCGCAGGCGACCGCCTCGTCGCCCGCGACACCACCTCGATGTTCCCCGAGGCCGCGCTGGCGCTGCCCGACGTCGGCTACATGCGCGCCCTGTCGCCCGAGGGCGTTCTTTCGGTCGGCCCGACCCTGATCCTCGCCGATTCGAACGCCGGCCCGCCGGAGACCATCGCGGTCCTGCAACAGGCCGCCGTCCCGTTGGTGCTGATCCTCGACACATTCAGCGCCGAAGGAATCCGCGCCAAGATCCTCGCGGTGGGCGAGGCCATCGGCGAGACCGAGAAGGCGGATACCCTTGCGGATCAAGTCACTGCGGACCTTTCCTCAGCCGCCGACAAGGCCGCGCAAGAGCCCGCGAAAAAGCGCGTGCTCTTCATCCTCAGCGCCGCCGGGGGTCGCCTCATGGCTTCCGGCGCGCATACCGCCGCCGACGCCATGCTGACCCTCGCCGGGGCCGAGAACGCCATCCAGGGCTTCGATGGCTACAAGCCCGTCACCGATGAGGCGATCCTCGCCGCCGCCCCCGACGCCATCCTGATGATGGACCGGTCCGGCGACCATGACAGCCCGGTCGACCAGCTGATCGCGCTGCCCGCCATAGCCGCCACCCCCGCCGGTCAGAGCCGCGCCGTGATCCGCATGGACGGCCTCTACCTGCTCGGCTTCGGCCCCCGCACCGCGCAGGCCGTCAGCGACCTCAACGCGGCGCTCTACGGCGAATGACCCTCTCGGCCACCTATACACTGGCGACGGCGCGCCCCCGCCGCGCGCGCCGCGCCCACCTGTGGCTGGCGCTGCTGCTGGCGCTTGCCGCCGTCCTCAGTCTCGCCACCGGCGCGTCGGGCACCTCGCTCTGGTCCGCGCTGGCGAAACTCGCGCAAAACGAACCCCTCACGGCGTCGGAATCCACCATCCTCTGGACCATCCGCGCCCCCCGCGCGCTGCTCGCCATCTGCATCGGCGCGGCGCTCGCCGTCTCCGGCACCGTCCTCCAGGGCCTGTTCCGCAACCCGCTCGCCGATCCCGGCATCGTCGGCGTCACGTCCGGCGCCAGTCTCGGCGCGATCTTCGCCATCGTGCTCGGCTCCACCCTTCCCGCCGCGTTCAGCGGCCCCTGGCTCCTCCCGCTCGCCGCCTTCCTTGGCGCCTGGGGTGCAACGCTGCTGCTCTACACCGTCTCGACCCGCCGGGGCCGCACCTCGGTCGCTACCATGCTGCTCGCCGGCATCGCCCTCACCGCGATGACCGAGGCGGTCAGCGGCCTGATGATCTACCTCGCCGACGACGCCCAGTTGCGCGACGTCACCTTCTGGCGTCTCGGCTCGCTCGCCGGGGCCACCTGGCAGCGACTCGCGCTCGCCGCCCCGGTGATCCTCGCCGCCCTGCTGCTCGCCGCCACGCTGGGGCGCGGCCTGAACGGCCTTGCGCTGGGAGAGGCGACCGCCGGACACATCGGCCTGCCGGTCCAGCGCATCAAGGCGCTGGCGATCCTCGCCGCCGCGGCCGCCACCGGGGCCGCCGTTGCCGTCTCGGGCGGCATCGCTTTCGTCGGCATCGTCGTGCCGCACCTGTTGCGCCTTGCCACCGGGCCTGACCACCAGCCGCTACTGCCCAACGCCGCGCTTCTCGGTGCAACGCTGCTGCTGGTCGCCGACGTCATCGCCCGCACGCTCGTCGCCCCGGCGGAAATGCCCATCGGCATCGTCACCGCCATCCTCGGCGCGCCGGTGTTCCTGTGGATCCTGCTCCGCCGCCGCGGTCTGGTGGACCTCTGATGCTTCAGGCGCGCGACATCCACGCCCGGCTCGGCGGCAAGCCGATCCTGCACGGGATCGAATTCACTGCCCAAGCCGGGCAACTGACCGCCATCGTCGGCCCCAACG
>JAGRMS010000123.1:1669-5207 GCA_020441135.1 Pseudooceanicola sp. | reverse complement strand
CGCGCCGCCTTGCCCGCGCCGCCTTACCCGCGCCGCCTTACCCGCGCCGCCGCCGTCCGCCGCGTTCGCGGCGTCCGGCGCCATCGTCCGCGCCGGTGCCGTCGCTGGCCGAGGTGAAGGGGCCAAGCGCCGCGGTGATCTGCTCCAGCGTCGGCGCGTCGCCCCTGGGCCGCGTGTCGAGCGCCTCGCGCATGTGGCGCAGGTGCTCGGGCATCGTCCCGCAGCAGCCGCCGATGATCCGCGCGCCGCAATCCCTTGCCATCGCGGCATAATCCCCCATCAGCGTCGGGGTGCCGTCATAGTGGATATGACCGTCGACATATTTCGGGATGCCCGCGTTGCCCTTGGCGATGATCGGCCGCCCGGTGCCCTGCGCGGCAAAGCCCAGCACCGTGCGCAGCAGGTCCGACGCGCCGGTCCCGCAGTTCGCGCCATAGGCCAGCGGCGCGGGGTCGAGCGATTCGACCAGCTGTGCCAGCGCCGAGGAGGTCACGCCCATCATCGTGCGCCCCGCGGTGTCGAAGCTCATCGTGCCGCACCAGGGCAGGCCGGTCAGCGCAAAAGCTTCGGCCGCCGCGCGGTATTCCTCGGGGGCGGAAATGGTCTCGAGCCAAAGCACGTCGACCCCGCCCTCCTTCAGCCCTTCGGCCTGTTCGTGGAACATCTCGACCGCCAGCGCGTGGGACAGGCTGCCGACCGGCTCCATGATCTCGCCCGTGGGGCCAACCGATCCGGCGACCACCACCTTGCGCGCGCTCCGGTCCGCCGCCTCGCGGCCGAGTTCGGCGCCGACGCGGTTCAGCTCGCGCACGCGCCCCTGCGCGTTGTGCAGTTTCAGCCGCGCGGCGGTGCCGCCGAAGGTGTTGGTCAGGAACAGGTCGCTGCCCGCCTCGACCGCGCCCTGATACAGCGCCGTGATCTTCTTCGGTTCGGCGGTGTTCCAGAGTTCCGGCGCTTCGCCTGCCTCCAGCCCGGCGGCGAAGAGGTTGGTACCGGTGGCGCCATCGGCCAGCAGCACGCCCCGGCTGGCCAGCAGGTCGGAAAGCAGGTCGGTCATCTCGGGTTGCTCCAGCACATCGGGGCCGGCGTACCGGCGGAAGATCCCGCGTGGTCTGTCACGCCGGTCAGGTCATGGCAAACCCTTTCTGTTCAACATCTTCATGAGGGTCTTTCGCCCCTCGCCCCCGGCCCGGATCCGGCCAGCGCACCGCGCGGGCGAGATCCGCCGCGGCCAGCGCCAGCGCGGCGGCATCGGGCGCGGCGAGGTAGAGCGGCTGCCACGCGGGCGCGAAGCTGTCCTTGAACTGCACCAGCCCCTTGCCCGCCCGCCGTGTCACCGGGTGGTCCGGCACCGCCGCAAGCGATAGGCGCGGCACGCCTGCCGCCGCCGCGGCGCGGATCGCGGCGGCGACCAGGGCGTGCATGGTGCCGTCCGGGACACCCTCGCTCCAGCGGACCAGGTCCAGGCACCACTCCCTGCGGCTGGTGTGAAAGCTGGCGAAGGCGATGGCCCGGCCCTCCAGCGTCGCCACAAGAACCGTCTGCAAGGCGAGATACCCCGGGTCGAAGCGCCCGATGGTCGTGCCCCGTGCCCGGCCCCGGGCGCGTTGCCAGTCGGCATCCACCGCCCGCAATGCCCCAAGATTTTCGGCGCGCCCGATCGTCACCCCGGCCTTCCCGGCACTCCGCAGCTTGCGCCGCAACTGGCGGAACGGCGCGCCCGCAAGATCGCACCGTGCCGTCGAAACGACCGCCTCGCGCGCGACCCTCTGGACCTTCCAGCCGGCCCGCCGGGCCAGCACGGCGCTGCGGGCGTTGCATTTGTAAAGACAGGCGAGCCGGTTGCCCGACCGCGCCGTGACCCAGAGCAGGCGCAGCACCTCGTCCATCCGGCCCGAGATCGGGTCGAACAGCCCCGCCACCACCTGCGGCGTGACAATTGCGGCCACCGCGGCATCGCCTGCGCGCAAGACCTGCCCGCCGGGCTGGCGCACCACTGCCGTCTCCGAGCGCGCCAGGTCGTCCGGCAGCTCCGCCAGCCCGCGCGCCTCGCCCGGCGACACCGGCTCGAACCGCCAGCGCCAGAGGATCAGCCCCGAAACCGCCGCCGGGACCAGGAAATAGATCACCCGGAAGGCCAGGATCGCCGCGATCACCGCGGCCTCGGTCCCCGGCGGCGTCAGCAGCACCAGCGTCAGCTCGAACGGTCCCGCGCCCCCCGGCGTGCCCGATACCAGCGCCGCCCCCAGCGCCACCAGGTAGGCCGGGTAGACCACGCCCCAGGGCAGTTCCCCCGACGGCATCAGCAGCCAGAGCGCCAGCGCGGCGGCGGCGGTGTCGATGACGGTCCAGAGCCCGATCGCCGCGATGGCGGGCAGCGAGGGCAGCGCAAGGTGATACCGCCCGACGCGGATCACGGGGACGAAAAAGGCCACCAGCACCACCAGCGGCAGGGCCAGCAGGGCCAGCGCGGGCAGCCAGGGCCGGCCGGGCAGGGGGGCGATCAGCGTGATGAACCCGATCAGCACCGCCAGCGCCGCCACGAACGACAGCGCGACGAAGACCGTCAGCTGCGCCGCCTGTGTCCACGACAGCCCCGGCAGCAGCCGCCAGCGCGCCAGCGTGCCCGTCACCAGGCCAAAGCCGACAGCCTGCGAAAAGGCGATGGCGCAGGCGCCCGACTTGTGGGCCGTCCGTGTGCGCACGCCGGTATTCAGATGCCGGTGCGCCACCGCGTCATAGCGGCCGACCGCCCAGAAGCTGAGGCCCGTGGCGGCGCAAGCCGAAACCCAGCTCCACCCCGGGATCGCCGCCAGCGCGGCCAGCGCATCGACGCCTTCCAGCTGCCGCAACAGCAGCCAGAAGCACCCCGCCGCAATGGCCAGCGGCAGGACAATCCGCCAGGCCCGGGCAACCCGTGGCAGGCGCAGGACAATCCTGGAGTTCATGGCAATCCCCCGGTTCGGGCTGCAACGCTACCGCGATTGCCTTACCGGGGGATTAAGAAGGGCTCAGCCCAGTTCGGTCATGATCTGCTGCTTGGCGACCGGCAGCAGCTCTTCCATCTTGGCGCGGATCGTCGCGGCGTCGGCGCGGCCGCCCAGATCCTTCTCGACCTTGCGCACCACGTCCTCGTGGCCCGCTTCCTCGAAGTCGGCCAGCACGACGGACTTGGCATATTCCGCCGCGTCATCGCCGCTCTTGCCAAGCAGTTCGGCGGCCCAGAGCCCCAGCAGCTTGTTGCGGCGCGCGACCGCCTTGAAGGCCATCTCCTCGTCGTGCTTGTACTTGTTCTCGAACGCGTTCTCGCGGTTGTCGAAGGTCGTCACGGCCTTTGCCCCCTTTGATGAATTCGGCGTTGACCCTGATATGCCGCCGGCACGGGTCCGGTGCAAGGCCCGGTGCAGGGCAATGTCCCCTGCTTGCGACGTTTCGGTGCTTGCACTATACGGCGCTACGCGCGCAAGGGACTCAACCCGGCGCGCGGTCCCTGAAAGGCTGGCTATGGCGCGTCGCAAGAAAATCTACGAAGGCAAGG
>JAGRMS010000123.1:0-1569 GCA_020441135.1 Pseudooceanicola sp. | reverse complement strand
TGCTGAACAACCGCCTGTCGGAATACTTCATGACCGGCCTGAACCAGATCGGCGTGCCGACCCACTTCATCCGCCGCCTGAACATGCGCGAGCAGCTGGTGCGCGCCTGCGAGATCATTCCGCTTGAAATCGTGGTGCGCAACTATGCCGCGGGCTCGATCTCGACCCGCCTCGGGATCGAGGAAGGCCAGCAGCTGCCCCGGCCCATCGTCGAATACTACTTCAAGGACGACAAGCTGGGCGACCCGATGGTGACTGAAGAGCATATCGCCGCCTTCGGCTGGGCCAGCCAGCAGGACATGGACGACGTGCTGTCCCTGGCGTTGCGCGTCAACGATTTCCTCTCCGGCCTGATGCTGGGTGTCGGCATCCGCCTGATCGACTTCAAGATCGAGGTCGGGCGCATCTACGACGGCGATTTCCAGCGCCTCGTCGTCGCGGACGAAATCAGCCCGGACAGCTGCCGCCTCTGGGACATCAACTCGGGCCGCAAGCTCGACAAGGACGTGTTCCGCCGCGACCTTGGCAGCCTGACCGACGCCTATTCCGAAGTCGCCCGCCGTCTCGGCGTGATGCCGAACGAGCCGACGCAGATGACCAAGCCGAAGCTGATCAACTAGGCGGCCGGTTGACACCACCTGCCGCTTGCGCGAAGCAACCGGCGACCAAACAGGGGGCCGGACATGCGCGCAGTCGTCAAGGTGATGCTCAAGGACGGGGTGCTCGACCCCCAGGGCGAGGCGGTGCGCCACGCGCTTGGCGCCATGGGCTTTGCCGGCATCAACGGCGTGCGCCAGGGCAAGCTGATCGAACTCGACCTTGCCGACGACGCCACCGAGGCGCAGGTGCGCGAGATGTGTGACAAGCTGCTGGCGAACACCGTCATCGAAAGCTACCGCATCGACATGGGCTGACAGGCGATGAACGCGCTGATCCACGCCCGCCTGTTGCGCGACATGCGCTGGCGGAGCCGGATCGCGATCGTCCTCTTCGCCTTCCCGGTTCTGTGTTTCTTGGCCGCCGGCGGGCTGGCGCTGGAGGTGCTGGCCTATATCTCCAGGTCCGAACCCCTGACCGGAACCGCCGTCCAGGTCTATGCCCGCCCGGGCGAGACGATCTTCGACCGCGGCCGGATCAACTACGAACCCGTGTTCACCTACACGCAGGACGGCGAGGAGCGCCGCGCCAGCGTCGGCAGCGGGCATACCGCCTTCAGGATGGAGGTCGGCGATACCGCCCCCATCCGCGCGATTCCGGGCGATAGGGGCAACGTGCGTCTGGACACCTTCCAGGGCTTGTGGTTTGTGCCGGTTACAATCGCGCTCTTCGGTCTGGCCTCGCTGGTCGTGCTGCTGCCGCTCTGGTGGGCCGCCAACCGTTTCCTCTTTCGAAAGGGACAGGCATGAAAGCCGCCGTCATCGTGTTTCCCGGTTCCAACTGCGACCGCGACCTGGCCGAGGCGTTCCGCGCCGCCGGGGCGGATGTCACGATGGTCTGGCACAAGGACAGCACCCTGCCTGCAGGCATGGATATCGTCGGCATCCCCGGCGGCTTTTCCTTCGGCGACTA
>JAGRMS010000122.1 GCA_020441135.1 Pseudooceanicola sp. | reverse complement strand
AGGTGCGCGCGCAGCAGGGCTTCTTCACGGTGGAACGCACCTGCCCGACCTGTGGCGGGCTGGGCCAGATCATCAAGAACCCCTGCAAGTCCTGCCACGGCGCCGGCCGCGTCGAAAAGGAACGCGCGCTGAACGTGAACATCCCGCCGGGGGTGGAGACGGGCACCCGCATCCGGCTTGCCGGCGAGGGCGAGGCCGGGATGCGCGGCGGGCCGCCGGGCGATCTCTACATCTTCGTCGAGGTGGCGCAGCACGACCTGTTCGAACGCGAGGGGACGAACCTGCACTGCCGCGTGCCGGTCTCGATGCCGACGGCCGCGCTGGGCGGGTCCATCGAGGTGCCGACCATCGACGGCGGCCGCGGCCGGGTGCAGATCCCGGCGGGCAGCCAGTCGGGCCGCCAGATGCGCCTGCGCGGCAAGGGCATGCCCGCCCTGCGCGGCGGCCAGCCCGGCGACATGTTCATCGAGCTGGCGGTGGAAACGCCGGTCAACCTCACCGCCCGCCAGCGCGAGATCCTGAAGGAATTCGACCAGCTGTCCGAGGACAACAACCCCGAGACCAAGTCGTTCTTCTCGACGGTGAAGTCCTTCTGGGACGGGATGAAGGGGTGAACATTCAGGATCGCTCCAGTGGAGCGATCCTGAATGCGAACGCGCGAAGCGCAAGCGGTCCGGGCGCAGCCCGGCAAGGTGTCCAGTGGGCACCTTGAGCCTCGAACGTGCGAAGCGCCGGGATACGGTTCATCCCCCGCGCCCTGCTTCCATTTGCTCCAAATATCCCCGCCGGAGGCAATCGCGCAAAGCGCGATCCAGCGTCGGCCAGGCAGGCGTAGGGCGGGGCTTGCCCCGCCGGCCCCCTTACACCGCGCCTTCCGTCCGGATGCGGATCGTCTTGCCGCAATGCTTGCAATGCACCGCGTCCGGGTCGTGCAGGGTCAGCCCGCAGCGGGTGCATTCGTGGCGCACCTTGGCCGGGCGGAACAGGACCGTCGCCAGCCGCAGGAACAGCGTGACGCCGACGATCATCACCCCGACCGACAGCATCCGCCCCGAGGTGCCGGTCAGCGTGATGTCCCCGAACCCCGTCGTCGTCAGCGTCGTGACGGTGAAATAGAGCGCGTCGGCATAGTTCGAAATCTGCGGGTTCACCCCGTATTGCAGCGCATAGATCAGCCCCGTCATCACGAAGAGGAAGACGAACAGGTTCACCGTCGCCAGCACCACCTCTTCCTGACGCCGGAAATAGGGAAAATCCTGCCGCAGCCGGTCCAGCAGCTCGTAGGTGTGCAGCAGCCGCAGCGTCCGCAGGATGCGCAGGAAGCCGAAGCCTTCCCCGGCAATCGGCGCCAGGAAGGACGCCGTCGCCACGATGTCCGCCCAGGTCGCCACCCGGAAGAAGAACAGCTTCTTGCGTTTCTCGATCCAGAAGCGAAAGCCGAAGTCGGCGAGGATCAGCGCGCCCAGCACCGCGTCCATGACCTCGACCGGCGTTGTATGCGGGAAGAACGACGTGGCGATGACGAACAGGATGGTCAGGACGTCGAAGGCCAGCAGCCCGTAGCGAAAGCGATGCGCCTCGGGCGTGTCGTCTTCGTAGAGCGATTGCAGTTTCTGGAACAAGCGGACCTCCGGCAGGGCGCGCCACGCGCCCTGCCGGTCATTTTATCCGCAAGCACCGCCCGCCTGGCAACCCGTCAGTCGCGCGGCGGCGTCACCAGCCCCTTCTGGACGGCGGGCCGCGCCGTGAACCGCTCCAGGTAGGCGACAAGGTTCGGGTGATCGGCCCAGCCCAGAACCTCCTTCGCGCCGTAGAAGTCGAGGCTGCGCAGCCAGGGCGCGATGGCGATGTCCGCGATGGAATAGTCGCCGACGATCCAG
>JAGRMS010000553.1 GCA_020441135.1 Pseudooceanicola sp. | reverse complement strand
TCACCTCGGTCGACCGCGACGATGTCGAGGACGGCGGGGCCGATCACTTCGCCCAGACCATCCGCGCGATCCGCCACCGCTCGCCCGCGACCACCATCGAGATCCTGACGCCCGACTTCATCCGCTGCGACCCCAAGGTGCTTGAGGTGGTCGTCGAGGCGCGGCCCGACGTGTTCAACCACAACCTGGAAACCGTGCCGGGGCTGTACCCCGAGGTGCGGCCCGGCGCGCGCTACTTCCACTCGCTGCGGCTGTTGCAGCGGGTCAAGGAGCTGGACCCGATGATGTTCACCAAGTCGGGCATCATGGTCGGCCTCGGCGAGGACCGCCAGGCGGTGGTGCAGGTGATGGAAGACATGCGCGCCGCCGACATCGACTTCCTGACCATCGGCCAATACCTGCAACCCACGCCCAAGCACCACCGGGTGGACCGTTTCGTCACGCCCGAGGAATTCGCCGCTTACGAAAAGGTGGCCTACAACAAGGGCTTCCTGATGGTCTCGGCAACGCCGCTCACGCGGTCGTCCTACCACGCCGGCGACGATTTCGCCCGCCTGCGCGCGGCGCGGCAGGCGAAGGTCTCGCGCGCTTAAGGAACCGCCTTCACATAGGCGGCAATCGCCGCGCGGTCCCCGGGCGTCAGCTGCGCGGTGTTCTTCACCACCTGCGCCATCTCGCCGCCCGCACTGTCGAAGTCGGGGGTGAAGCCCGACTCGAGGTAATAGGCGATCTCCTCCGCGCTCCAGCCGAGACTGGCCGCGTTGATCGCCGGGATCTTGCCCTTGCCCGAGGGGTTCGGCGCGCCTTGCAGCCAGCGCGCCGTGTCCAGGGCGCCAAGCGGATTGCGCGGCGTGTGGCATTCGGCGCAATGGCCCAGCGCCTCGACCAGGTAACGCCCGCGCTCCAGCTCCGGCGTATCGGCTGGCCGCACCCAGGCGTCGTCGAGGAACAGCAGCTTCCACAGACCCAGCGCGCGGCGGATGCTGAAGGGAAAGCCGACCTCGTGCGGCAGGCTGGCGGTATCGGAGGGCGGCAGGCCGTCCATGAAGACCTTCAGGTCGGCCACGTCCTGCAACGTCATCCGGGTATAGGTGCCATAGGGCAGGGCCGGGTAGTAATGCGCACCTTTGGGCGACACACCCCGGGTCAGCGCATTGGCGAGGTCCAGCGCGCTCCAGCCCGCGATCCCTTGCGGCGAGGGCGAGATATTGGGCGCGATGAAGGTGCCGAAGGGGCTCTCCATCCGGTAGCCCCCCGCCAGCACCAGCCGCGCCTCGCCCTCGGCCCCCGGCGCGGCGTGGCAGGCCGCGCAGCCCGCCGCGTGAAAGACCTGTGCGCCCCTGTCGGCGTCCCCGGTCAGCCCGGCCATCGCATCCTCGCCCAAGGGGCGCGGCGCCGACAGAAGCCAGCCCGCGGCGGCGGCGATCACCGCCAGGGCGGCCAGGGTCAGCAGCAGCTTGCGCATCGGGATACCTCACAAGGAAACGGGCGGCCGTCGGGCCGCCCGTCAAACCGGATCAAGCCCAGGCTCTACTTGGCACGATACATCTCGTGGCATCCGCCACAAGCCTTGCCGACCGCGCCCATCGCGCCCTTCAGCGAGTCGAGCCCGCCGCCTGCCGCCGCTTCCAGCGCCACCGCGGCCTCGCTCAGCGCGCCTGCCTTGGCGCCGATCTCGCTGCCGCTCTCCCAGATCGCGGGCAGCGCGTGGGTCATATCCCCCAGGGTCGCGTTGTCGGTGCCCGGCATCCAGGCCGCCATCTGGTTCATCGAGGTCAGCTTGACCAGGTTGCCCGCCGCCGCGCTGGCGGCATCGGCGTCATAGGCGACCTCGCCCTTGGCCATCGCGCCCAGCTGGCCGACGTTGAAGGCGTAAAGCTGCATCGTCGATTGCCGCGCCTTGACGGCGGCCTGCGCGGCCTTGCTGACATGGCTGTCACCGATGGCGGCGGTGGCGGCAAGACCGGCGAGAAGCACGCCGGCGAGGATGGTCGTCTTGGTCGTCATTGAAAGAACCTCCCTGGAACAGGACCATTGCGGGTTGGAATATACATGTGAGCATTTGTCGATATACTGGCCAAATTCGCAAGAGGGCTGACGAAACATGCACAGCGCCAACTGGGACAACCTGCGTTTCGTGCTGGCGGTTGCGGACAAGGGGTCGCTGAGCGGGGCGGCCAAGGCGCTGGGCGTCAACCACGCAACGGTTCTGCGCCGTGTCGCCGCCTTCGAGGAAGAGCACGGCGGCGCGGTCTTCGACCGCTCGGCGGCGGGCTACCGGGTGCTGCCAGATCGCGCAAGAGTGATCGAGGCGGCGCGCGACGTGGCCAGCGCGATGGGCTCGGTCGAGCGCCTGATGCACGGCGCCCGCGCGCCGGTGCGGGGCGTGGTGCGGATTTCCTCGACCGATTCGCTGTGCCAGACCGTGCTGCCGGGGTTCGTCGCCGGGATGCATGAGATGTCGCCCGGGCTGCGGCTGGAGTTCTCCAGTTCCAACGCGCACCTCGACTTCGCCCGGCTGCAGGCGGACATCGCCGTGCGCCCGGCGGTGCGCCTCCCCGACGAACTGACGGGGCAGATCGCCGCCCGGATGACCTTCCGCGCCTATGCGGTGCCGGGAGCCTCGGGCTGGCTCGGCCTGTCGGGGCCGCTGATGCGGTCCTCTCCCGCTGTCTGGATCGCCGACAATGTAGAGCCCGAGGCGATCACCGGTGCCGCCGACAGCTTCATGGTACTGCGCGAGATGGCGCTGGCCGGGGTCGGCGTGGCCTATCTGCCAGGCTACCTCGGGCAGGGACTGGAGCCGCGCCCCGACCTCGCCCCCGAAATCCAGGTGCCGGTCTGGGTGGCGAGCTATACCGAGCTCGCCGACGTGCCCCGAATCCGGGTCGTGCGCGAGCAGCTGGTCGCCTATGTCGCGCGCCAGCCGGGGCTGATCGCGCCCTAGGAAACGGCGGCCCTGCGTGCCTGCTTCTGGTCGGCGGATGTCCGGTGTAATGCGCCCTGCGACACCCGCTCTGACCGGACGCCGCGGTCATGTTGCGTCGCCCCGGACCAAACGCGCCCCGAGCCACATGTCCCGGACCTCGGCTTTTGCGCCGGTCAGCCTCGCCTGCGCCACGCGCCGACCCGTCATGCCCTTCGCGCGCACCGCCGCCGCGCACCACGCCGCCCGCCGACCCGCCATACCCTTCGCACGCACCTGAGCAGCGCACCACGCCGCCGGCCGACCCGCCATGCCCTTCGCGCGCACCGGGACAGCGCACCACGCCGCCCGCCGACCCG
>JAGRMS010000121.1 GCA_020441135.1 Pseudooceanicola sp. | reverse complement strand
TCCATCGGCTGGAACCAGTCGCAGCCGGCCTTGTAGGCGGTCAGCAGCTTGGCCCAGAAGTCCTGCCGGCCGGGGGAGGGTACGAGGCCCTGCGCGTGCCAGTCGTCGTAGAGGATGTCGAGAAGCTGGGCGTACTCGGCGCGGATGCGGGTGAGGAGTTCCGGCGGCAGGATGTTTTCGACGACGAGGACGCCTTCGGTGGCGAAGCGGTCGGTTTGCTCTTTGGTCAGCATGATCTGGCTCCGTTGGCGGCCCCCCACCCCTCTCCCCTCCCCACAAGGGGGAGGGGAATCACCTGAACACTTGCGTCGCGCCCGTTGCTAGGGCGGCTCCCCTCCCCCTTGTGGGGAGGGGATGGGGGTGGGGGCAGCCCCGCCGTCACAGGAACACCGTCACGATGGGCGGCCAGGCCAGCAGCACGAGCAGGGCCAGCAACTGGATGCAGATGAAGGGCAGGAAGCCGCGGAAGATGTCGGTGAGCGAGATGTGATCGGGGGCCACCGACTTCAGGTAGAAGGCGGCCGGGCCAAAGGGGGGCGACAGGAAGCTGACCTGCATGTTCATGCAGAACACGACGCCGAACCAGATCGCCACCTGGCGCGGTTCGACCGAGCCGAACCAGCCGATTTCCTCGACCGGCAGCTTCAGCACGATGGGCAGGAACACCGGCATGATCAGCAGCACGATGCCGACCCAGTCCATGAACATGCCCATGATCAGGAAGATCAGCATCATCACCAGGATGATGCCCATGGTGGGCAGGTCGTAGCCGACGATCATGTTGGCGACGTAGGTCGGCCCGCCCGCCAGCGTGTAGGCGGCGGCCAGCGCGGCGGCCCCGATCGTCACCCAGATGATGGTGCCGGTCGACTTCAGCGTGCGCATCACCGCGTCCCAGACGATCTCGAAGGTCATCTCGCGGCGCAGGAGGCCGATGACGAAGACCGCGATCACACCCATGCCGGCGGCCTCGGTGATCCCGGTGATGCCGCCGTAGATCGAGCCGAGCACCACGCCGATCACCACCGTCGGCGCAATCAGCCCCTTGCCCATCACCCAGCCCTTCGCCGTGCGCTCGCGCCCGACGACGAAGAGCATGATGACCAGCGCGATGGCGAAGGCGCCGATGATCCAGGGAATGTCCGCGACCATGCCAAGCGGGATCGGGTCGACGCCCTCGATGATCCGGTTCGATCCGGTGACGGTGAAGAACAGCGCCCGCAGCAGCAGCGCACCCGCGATCCACAGCGTGAAGCGCGCGAGAAAGCCGAGGAACATCAGCGCCTTCTCGCCCGTCGGCGGATCGTTCGGGTCGGGCGGCGGCAGCGGCGCCTGGTCGGGGTCGAGCCGGGTGCGGGCGTAGATGTAGATGATGAAGAACGACGCCAGCATGAAGCCCGGCAGGAAGGAGGCGGTGAACAGCGCCTTGATCGAGGTCTCGGTCACCAGCCCGTAGAAGATCAGCACGATCGAGGGCGGGATCATGGTGCCGAGGCTTCCGCTGGCGCAGATCGTGCCGATGGCAAGGTTCTGGTTGTAGCCGAGCCGCAGCATCTGGGGCAGGGCGATCAGGCCCAGCAGCACCACCTCGCCGCCGATGATGCCCGACATCGCGGCCATGATCACCGCCATGATCGAGGTGACGAAGGCGATGCCGCCGCGGGTGCGGGACAGCCAGACGTTCAGCGAGGAATACATGTCGCGGGCGATGCCGGATCGCTCCAGCAGCGCGGCCATGAAGATGAAAAGCGGCACCGAGATCAGGACGTAGTTCGTCATCTGCCGGTAGACCGCCTGGCCCAGCACCGAGAACGGCCCGCGCCCGAACGTGCCAAACAGCAGGTCGGGGCCGAATTTCATCAGCAGCGTTGCCACCGCCAGGAAGGCCGAGGCAAAGCCGAGCGGCATCCCGATGGCCAGCAGGGCGAACATGCCCAGCAGCAGGATCAGCGAAAGGGTTCCGATATCGACCATGTCAGTTGCCCTCGACCGCGCGGCGGATGTTCTCGATCTCGGTCTCGTCGATCTCGTCCGCCGGGGAATGGCTTCCGGGATCCTTGTTCCAGTCGGCGATCAGGTTCGACAGCGCCTGGATGGCGACCAGCAGGATGATGATGAGGATGGCGGGCTTGATCGTCGCGGGCAGCGGCGAATCCCAGGCGGTGCCGAAGGTCTCCATCCGCAGGAACTTGTCGCGCGCCTCGTTGTAGCCGCCCCAGATCAGGCAGATGGCAAAGACCCAGATCAGCGCCAGCGAGATCACGTCTGCGGTCTTCTGCATCCAGCGGGGCATCATGTCGTAGATGATGTAGATGCGGATATGGGTGCGTTGCTGCATGGCGTAGAGCCCGGCCAGAAGCAGCACGAAACCGGCGATCCAGAGCGACAGCTCGTTCGCCCAGAGCGTCGGCTTTTCAAACACATAACGGGCGACGACCTCGTAGAACATCACCAGCACGATGAAAACGACGCCGATCATCGCCAGCCGTCCGCAGACCAGCGACACGACGTCCATCGGCCCCGTCGGCCGGGGCTCGATGGCGCCGATGGTGTCGCTGAGATAGAGCGAGGTCAGCAGGAAGGAGATCGCCAGAAGCGCCAGCATCGCCTGCACGATGGGTCGGCCCGAGGGCCGCAGCATCTCGTGCATGCCCGAGGCATCGGCGTAGAGCAGGTTGCTGGCAAACATCACCAGCGCCAGCGCGGCGGTCAGCGCCCCGGCAACGATGGCGGCCATGCGGACGGGTCGCCGCAGCGGGCCAAGCCAGACGGAAGGCGAGTCCTGCATGGCAGTCCTCCGGTTAAGCGGGGTCGAAAAAGGCGAGCCCCGCCGGGGCTCGCCGCCAGATCATGCGCGGGAGTGCCGCGTCACTTTGCGATCAGGCCGAGCTGGCCCAGGTACTCGCGGTGGCTGGCCACCAGCGCCGCGGCTTCCGGGGTCTTGGCGGCCCAGCCGTCCCATGCCTTCTGGGCAGCGGCGCGGAACGAGGCGAGGTCGGCGTCGTTCCAGGTGTTGATCGTCACGCCATCGGCCTTCAGCGCGGCCACCGCCTCGGCATTGGCCTTCTCGAAGGTCAGCGCGGTCTGCAAGGCCAGCTTCTGCATCGCGGTGTCGACGATGCGGCGGTGATGCTCCGGCATCCCGTCCCAGACCGCCTTGTTGCAGGCGAGGTGGTCCGACGGCATCGAGTGGAAGCCCGGATAGTTTGCGAACTTGGCGATGTCGTAGAGGCCCATCGACTTGTTATTGGCGATGCCCGAGGCGTCGGCGCCGTCGATGATGCCGGTTTCCAGCGCGGTGAAGACCTCGGTGAAGTCCATCACGATGGGCTTGGCGCCCAGTTCGGCGAAGATCTCGGTCTCCAGGCCCGGCGGAGAGCGGAACTTCCAGTCCTTGAAGTCTGCCGGAGAAGCAATCGGCTTGGTCGAGGCAAAGCTTTCCTGCCCGTAGACCCACCAGCCGATCAGCTGCATCCCGAACTGGTTGTAAAGCGACTGCGCGGCCTCGTAGCCACCGCCGTGGTACAGCCAGGACAGCTGCTGGTAGGGCGTGTTGTAGCCGCCCATGATGTCGCCGACGAACTGGAAGGCGGGGTTCTTGCCGGTCTGGTAGGCGCCGCCGGTCATGTCGCAGTCGAGAATGCCGTTGGCGGCGGCGTCGAAGGCCTCCACCGTGGCGACCACGGACGAGGAATAGAACATCTCGATGGTGATCTCGCCGTTCGACATGGTCTGGATGTCGTCGACGAACTGCCCGGCCAGCTTGCCGGAGACGGATTCCGGCGCATAGTGTGTCTGGATCCGAAGATGGGTTTCTGCCGATGCCACGCCTGCGACCAGCGACAGGGCAGCAGCCGACTTGAGCAAGGTGCTGAGTTTCATGTGTCCTCCCTATGCGGCCTTGCCGGCCGCTTTGCTGTCCCCCGGGATGCTCCTCCCGGACTACGGATGGTATACCATCCCGGACAACGCTAACGAAACCGTTGCCCACAATCAATCCGATTTGGTATACCAAATTCGGATTATTCCCGCGGGCCCGTGCCCGCGCTGTGCAAGGGGCTGATCCGGATGGACAATCGGGAGCCGAGCCAGATGTCGGACACGACGCTGCCGGAGCAGATCGCGCACCAGCTGCGGCGGGATATCCTGCGCGGGCGGCTGGCGCCGGGCGAGCCGATCAAGGAGCGGGTGAACGCCGGCGGGATGGGGGTCAGCCGCACGCCCATGCGCGAGGCGATCCGCATCCTGGCGAAGGAGGGGCTGGTGATCCTGCGCCCCTCGCGCAGCCCGGTCGTCGCCAATCCGACCCTGAAAGAGGCGACAGATGCCATCGAGGTGCTGACCGCGCTCGAACTCCTCTCGGGTGAACTGGCCTGCGCGCAGGCCAGCGATGCCGAGATCGCGGCGATCGAGGCGATCCAGAAGGAGATGGAGGCGCGTTACGACACTGTCGACAAGCTGGAGCTGTTCGAGATCGACATGAGCCTGCACCTCGCCATCGCGGGGGCCTCGCACAACGCCTCGCTGGCCGAGACGCACCGGGCCTATCTCGAACGGCTCTGGCGCATCCGCTACCTGTCGGCCAGCCAGCGCGAATCGCGCGAGCGGGTGCTGCGGCAGCACCGCGAGATCGTCGAGGGGCTGAAACGCCGCGATCTGGGCGCCGTGCGGGCGGCGATCCAGGCGCATTTGGAGCATCTCGCCCTGAACGTGCGCAACCGGTTCGAGAAAGAAGCGGCCGAGGCGGCGCGCTGAGGCCGCTGACGTTTCCGCGTGACCTCGCCCCAAGACCATGCAACACTCTGCAAAACCTACGAAAACGGGGAGATTTCGTAGATCGTGCAGGATTTTTCGCAAGAACTCAGGATGGCATTGGGCCTGATCGTCACCGGAGATTCGGATCTCTGGGAAATCGTGCTGCTGTCCCTGCAAGTCTCGCTGCTGGCCGTCGGGATCGCCGCGCTGATCGGGATGCCCTTGGGCGCGGCTTTGGCCGTGGCCCGGTTTCCGGGGCGTCGGGCCGTCGTGATTCTGGTCAACGCGCTGATGGGGCTGCCGCCGGTGGTCGTCGGTCTGCTGGTCTACCTCTGCCTGTCGCGCTCCGGCCCGCTGGGCGTTCTGCAATTGCTTTACACACCGACCGCCATGATCGTCGCGCAGGTCGTACTGGTGACGCCCATCGTCACGGCGCTGACACGGCAGACGGTCGAGACGCTGGATGCGGAATATGCCGAACAGCTGCGCTCCCTGGGGATCTCGCGGCTGGCCTCGGTGCCGACGCTGCTCTGGGACGCGCGGCTGGCCTTGCTGACGGCGCTGCTGGCCGGTTTTGGCCGCGCGATCGCCGAGGTCGGCGCGGTGATCATGGTCGGCGGCAACATCAACCATGTGACCCGGGTGATGACGACGACGATCGCGCTCGAAACCTCGAAGGGCAATCTGGCGCTGGCACTGGCGCTGGGCACGATCCTGATCGCCATCGCCATCGGGGTGACGGCGGCGGTGAGCCTGCTCGCCCCGGGCGAGCGCGCGGAGGCGATGCGCCATGCGTGATTTCGTGTCCGCCCAGCCGAGGATCGAGGCGCGGGGCCTCAGGATCGCGCGCGAGGGCAAGACGTTGCTGGACGTCGGCGCGCTGGTGCTGGAGGGCGCGGGGCCGACGCTGATCCTGGGGCCGAACGGCGCGGGCAAGAGCCTGCTGCTGCGCTGCCTGCACGGGCTGATCGCGCCGGATACCGGCGCGGTGACGCAGGACGGCGAGCCGCTTGCGTCGATGCACCGGGCGCGGCAGGCGATGGTGTTCCAGAAGCCGGTGCTGCTGCGCCGCTCGGTTCTGGCGAACATGACCTATGTCCTGCGCCGCCAGGGACTGGGCTGGGCCGCCCGCCGTACGCGGGCGATGGCGCTGCTGGACGAGGGCGGGCTGGGCGCGAAGGCGCATCAGGCCGCATCCAGCCTGTCGGGGGGCGAAGCGCAGCGGCTGGCGATCCTGCGGGCGCTGGCGACCGAGCCCGATATCCTTTTCCTGGACGAGCCGACCAGCGCGC
>JAGRMS010000120.1:2027-3183 GCA_020441135.1 Pseudooceanicola sp. | reverse complement strand
ATGGCCTTCGAGGCGCTGAACAACGCAGGCCACCTGAAGAAGCGGATGATCGTCATCCTGAACGACAATGAGATGAGCATCGCGCCGCCCGTGGGCGCACTGTCCTCCTACTTCTCCCGCCTCTATGCGGAGGCGCCGTTCCAGGAACTGAAAGCCGCCGCCAAAGGCGCGGTCTCGCTGCTGCCGGAACCCTTCCGCGAAGGCGCCAAGCGAGCGCGCGACCTGATTAAGGGTATGACGGTCGGCGGCACGCTGTTTGAATCGCTGGGGTTCTCCTACCTCGGCCCCATCGACGGGCATGACATGGGCCAGCTGGTGCCGGTGCTGCGCACCGTGCGCGAGCGGGCGACGGGGCCGGTTCTGATCCATGTGATCACGCAGAAGGGCAAGGGTTATGCTCCCGCCGAAAGGGCGCGCGACAAGGGCCACGCAACCGCGAAGTTCGACGTGGTGACCGGCGAACAGGCCAAGGCCAAGTCCAACGCGCCCTCCTACACCAAGGTCTTCGGCGAGACGCTGGTGAAACTGGCCGCCGACGATCCGCGCATCTGCGCTGTGACGGCGGCGATGCCGGACGGGACCGGGCTGAACCTCTATGCCGAGCGTTACCCCAGCCGTTGCTTCGACGTCGGCATCGCCGAACAGCATGGTGTCACCTTCTCCGCCGGGCTGGCGGCGGGCGGGATGCGACCGTTCTGCGCGATCTACTCGACCTTCCTGCAACGCGGCTATGATCAGGTGGTGCACGACGTGGCGATCCAGCGCCTGCCCGTGCGCTTCGCCATCGACCGGGCCGGGCTGGTCGGCGCGGACGGCGCGACCCATGCCGGGGCCTTCGACATCGCCTATCTGGCGAACCTGCCGGGCTTCGTGGTGATGGCGGCGGCGGACGAGGCGGAACTGGTCCACATGATCGCCACGGCGGCGGCGCATGACGACGGCCCCATTGCCTTCCGCTATCCCCGCGGCGACGGAACTGGGGTCGAGTTACCCGAAACCGGCGTTCCGCTCGAGATCGGCAAGGGCCGGATCGTTCGTGAAGGCGGGCGCGTGGCGCTTCTGTCGTTCGGAACACGCCTGTCCGAGGTCGAGCTGGCAGCCGAGTCCCTCGCCGCAAGGGGCATCTCTCCCACCGTCGCCGACGCCCGCTTCGCCA
>JAGRMS010000120.1:0-1954 GCA_020441135.1 Pseudooceanicola sp. | reverse complement strand
GGCGCCATCGGCGGCTTCGGCAGCCACGTCGCGCAACTACTGGCGGATCGGGGCGTGTTCGACACCGGCCTGAAATTCCGCTCGATGGTCCTGCCGGATGTCTTCATCGACCAGGCCAGCCCCGAGAAGATGTATGCCGTCGCGGGCATGAACGCGGAACAGATCGAGGCGAAGGTGCTGGATGTGCTCGGCGTCGCGCGGATCGGGGAGAAGCGGGCGTAGGCGGCGGGGCGAACCCCGCCCTACCCCGACTGCGCGCTCTCGGCTTCCAGCAAAGCCTGCAACCCGCTCCGGTAATCCGGATAGAGCAGCCTGACCCCCAGTTCCGACTTGATCCGCGCGTTGCTGACGCGCTTACTCTCGGCGTAGAAGCTGCGCGCCATCGGGGTCATGTCGGCGGTCTCGTAGGGTACCTCGGGCGGCAGCGGCAGGCCGAGCAGTTCGGCCGCATAGGCGATCACGTCCTGCGGCGGGGCCGGGTCGTCGTCGCAGACGTTGTAGATCGCGCCGGGGTTGGGCCGGGCGATGGAGGCGGCCACCACCTGGGCTATATCCTCGACATGGGTGCGGCTGAACACCTGCCCCGGCTTGACGATCCGCCGCGCCGTGCCCGCCATGACCTTGGCGAAGGGGCCGCGCCCCGGGCCGTAGATTCCAGCCAGGCGGAAGATATGCAGCGGCAGGCCGGGGATCGCCTGCCACTCGGCCTCGGCCAGCACCCGGCGGCGACCGCGTTCCGTCGCGGGGTCGAGCGGCGCGCGTTCGTCCACCCAGTCGCCACCGTGGTGGCCGTAGACGCCGGTGGTCGACAGGTATCCGGCCCATTGAAGACGTGGCGCCAGCGCCGAAATCTCGTCGCTCAGGGCCGACAGCACCGGATCGCCGTCCTCGGTGGGCGCGGCGGAGGTCAGCAGGTGGGTGGCCTGCGTCAGCCCCTCGGGCACACCATCGCCTGGGAAGACCACAGGAACCACGCCGGTCGCACGAATCGCCTCTGCCCTGGCGGCGTCCCGCGTGGTGCCGTAGATCGTCCACCCCTGCGGTATCAGCAGGCGGGCGAGCGCTTGCGAGGAATAGCCATGACCGAAGGAAAACAGTATCTTGTCCATATCGACAGATGACCACAGCGGGACCGTGACGCAAGCGTTACGAAAATTGTTGATTCCATAAGTTTCGTAACATATATTCGGCCCACCGGTTTGGAGGAGCCCTAGCCCATGTATAGCCAAGGCCTGATCGGCGCCGACGGGCGCAGCGACGAAACGCCGGAATTCCTCGCCGCCTTCCAGGCGCGCGTGGATGCCGAGGACAAGATCGAACCGAACGACCCGATGCCCGCAGGCTATCGCCGCACGCTGGTGCGCCAGATCGGCCAGCACGCACACTCCGAGATCGTCGGGATGCTGCCCGAGGGCAACTGGATCACCCGCGCCCCCTCGCTGCGGCGCAAGGCAACCCTTCTCGCCAAGGTGCAGGACGAAGGGGGGCACGGCCTCTACCTCTACGCCGCCGCCGAGACGCTGGGAGTCTCCCGCGAGGAGATGACCGAGGAACTCCTGACCGGTAAGGCGAAGTATTCCTCGATCTTCAACTACCCGACGCTCAGCTGGGCCGATATCGGCACCATCGGCTGGCTGGTCGACGGCGCGGCGATCATGAACCAAATCCCGCTCTGCCGTTGCTCATACGGGCCTTACGCTCGGGCCATGATCCGGGTCTGCAAGGAGGAGTCGTTCCACCAGCGCCAGGGCTACGAGATCGTGATGACGCTGGCCCGCGGCACGCCCGAACAGAAGCAGATGGCGCAGGATTCGCTGAACCGCTGGTGGTGGCCCTCGATCATGATGTTCGGGCCGCACGATGCCGACAGCCAGCATTCGGACCAGTCGATGGCCTGGAAGATCAAGCGGTTCACCAACGATGAGCTGCGCCAGAAGTTCATCGACGCCACCGT
>JAGRMS010000552.1 GCA_020441135.1 Pseudooceanicola sp. | reverse complement strand
CGATCGGCGCCACCAGGTCGATGATCCGCGCCGTCCGGTCCTTGATCGTCGGATCCGGGATCTCCATCGTCAGCCGCTCGTCGGGATACAGCGGAGTCAGGTTGTCGAAGGCGATCTTGTGCCGCGCCCGCTCCGGATCCTCGAAGTTGATCCGGCTGACATCCACCAGCGCGAAATACCGCTCGTTGTCATCGGGCGCCCGGATCACCCCCTCGATGCTGTCCCCGGTGCGCAGCGAATACTGCCGGATCATGTCGGGCGAGACATAGATGTCGTCCGGCCCCGGGAGATAGTTCGCTTCCGGCGACCGCAGGAACCCGAACCCGTCCTGCAACACCTCCAGCACCCCGTCGCCCGAAACCTCCCAGCCCTCGTCCGCCCGCTCGCGCAGGATCTGGAACATCATCTCGCCCTTGCGCATGGTCGAGGCGTTCTCGATCTCCAGCTCCTCCGCCATGTTCAGCAGGTCGGCGGGGCTCTTGGCCTTCAGGTCGGCAAGGTTCAGCTTCTCAAGGGTCATCGGGATACCTTTTTGCCCCGTCGCGGGGGGCACAGTCGCAAGTTCGGGAAAAACCGCCACCCGGACGGGCGCGTCGGCGGCTCACATAGGCGCAAACGGGCCTCGAGTCAAATCCCCTCGAACCGCAGCACCACCACCGCCAGCACGATGACCACCAGGAACAGCGTCGGCAGCTCGTTCATCATCCGGTAGCGCCGCCCGCTCACCCGGTTCGTCCCCGCCGCCAGGTCCTTGCGCCTGAGGCCCAGCCAGTGATGAAACCAGGTCATCCCCAGCACCCCCGCCGCCTTCACCCAGGGCCAGGCGTAAGACCAGTCCACCACCCCCGGCGTGAACACCAGGGCCAGGCCAAACACCCAGGTCGCGATCATTGCCGGGTTCATGATCGCCCGCAGCAGGCGCCGCTCCATCACCTCGAACACCACCCCCGCCTGCGGTTCCTCGACATGGTAGACAAACAGCCTCGGCAGATAGAACAACCCCGCCATCCAGGCGATGACCGACAGGATATGCCCCGCCTTCGTCCAGGGATAGATCGTCAGAAGAATGTCGCTCATCTCGGTCTCCCCGCTCGCCCGCCCTCCTACCCATTAATGAAAAGAGAAAAAAGAATGATGATGTAGGTAGGGCCAGCCCATCCGGTGGATTATTGACTCCTCCCGGCTTCCGCCCACAGGTGGAAAATAGTCCCGTCCACGACGATACTTAACGGGGATACCCGCATAAACGTAACAAATTCAATACCTTGCCATGAATACAGCCAACAGCCCCCTGTGGATGAACCGCCGGAAAACCCTGCCGGCCCAAACCGCCAACAGGCCCGCGTTATCCTTCTCCCGCCTGAACAACCTGCGCCGGTTCTCCCCGTTCTCCCCGCCCGGGCACGCCCGGTTGCCAAGCGCAGGCAAAACCCTCAAAACGATCCCGACCCGAGTCACCGCTTGCCCCGAAGTTGTCCACATGGCTGTCCCCCTGATCCTCGCTTCCGGCTCCGCGATCCGCGCCGACCTGTTGCGCCGGGCCGGTCTCGATTTCACCATTCAGGTACCCCGCGTGGACGAGGACACAGTCCGCCGCTCGCTCGAAGCCTCCCAGGCCACTGCCCGCGACATTGCCGACGCCCTCGCCGAAATGAAAGCCCGCCGCATCGCCGACAAGAACCCTGCGGGCATGGTCCTCGGCTGCGACCAGGTGCTCGACCTCGGCGGGGCGATCCTTGCCAAACCCGAAAGCCCCGAGCAGGCCGTCGAACAGCTGACGGCCATGCAGGGCCGCCCGCACCAGTTGCTCAGCGCCGCCGTCCTCTATGAGGACGCCCGCCCCGTCTGGCGTCATGTCGGCGTGGTCCGCATGCAGATGCGCGCCCTCTCCCCCGGCTTCATCAAGGGCTATGTCGCCCGCAACTGGGACTCGGTCCGCCACTCCGTCGGCGCCTACAAGCTCGAGGAAGAAGGCGTCCGCCTGTTCAGCAAGATCGACGGAGACGTCTTCTCGATCCTCGGCATGCCGCTCATCGAATTCCTGAATTATCTCGACACCCGAGGTCTCCTCGACACATGACCGCCCCCGCCATCCCCCTCGCCGGCGTCATCGGCTCGCCCGTGGCCACCTCCCGTTCCCCGCGCCTGTTCACCCACTGGCTGCGCAGCATGGGGCTGAAGGGCGTCTATGTCCCGATGGACATCGCCCAGGCCGATCTCGCCCAGGTCATCCGCACCCTGCCCAAGATGGGCTTCGTCGGCGTCAACATCGCCGCCCCGTACAAGGAATCGGTGCTCTCCATCGCCGACCTGATTACCGACCGCGCCACCCTGATCGGCTCGGCCAACACCCTGATCTTCCGCAAGGACGGCAAGA
>JAGRMS010000551.1 GCA_020441135.1 Pseudooceanicola sp. | reverse complement strand
GAGCCCTGGGCCAGCATGGGCAATACCGGTCACTGGTGATGCGGGGCGCGCTGACGGCGGTGTTGGCGCTGTGGGCCACGATGGCCCCGGCGCAGGACTGCCGACTGGCGCTGGTACTGGCCCTGGACGTCTCAAGCTCGGTCGATGCGCGCGAGGATGGCTTGCAGCGGGGCGGGCTGGCGGCCGCGCTGGTTGCGCCCGAGGTGGAGCGGGCGTTCTTCGCCGCCCCTGCCCCGGTGGCGCTGGCGGTGTTCGAGTGGAGCGGGCGGTTCAACCAGAAGTTGCTGCTGGACTGGCGGCTGGTGGATCGCCCCGAGGTTCTGCGGACGGCGGCGGGGGTGATCGCCGCCTCGCGGCGGGGCAGCGCGGACTATCCGACGGCGATGGGCCACGCGCTGGCCTTTGCGGCGCGGCTGCTGGCGCGGGCGCCGGATTGCGCGATGCAGACGGTGGACGTTGCGGGCGACGGCGAGAACAACGAAGGTTACGGGCCGCAGATCGCCTATGCGCATTTCGCCTTTGACGGGGTGACGGTGAACGGGCTGGTGGTGAACGCTGCGGATTTCGAGGGCGAGCTGACGCTGCTCGATTTCTTCCGGGATCAGGTGCTGCGCGGGCCGGGGGCTTTCCTGGAGGTGGCGCAGGGGTTCGATGACTACGCCGACGCAATGCGGCGCAAGCTGGAGCGCGAGGTGATGCCGAGGGTCGTCGGGTCGCTGGATGGCGTCGCGAGGCCGGGATGAGGTGGCTTTGCGCGCTGGCACTGCTGGCCTGGCCGGTGGTGGGGCAGGAGAGGCCGTGTCGGCAGGCGCTGGCGCTGGGGCTGGATGTCTCTGGGTCGGTCGATTCCGGGGAATACGCCTTGCAGTTGCAGGGTCTGGCGAATGCTCTGCGGCACCCCGATGTGGTGGCGGCGCTGCTGGCGGAACCGGGCACGCCGGTGGAACTCGCGGTCTATGTGTGGAGCGGGGCGGGCTATCAGCGCTTGATCGTGGACTGGACGCGGATCACCGGGGCGGGCGATGTCGCGTCAGTGGCGGCGCGCGTGCTGGGCGCGGGCCGGGGATCGGCCCCACCCGAGACGGCGCTGGGGCGGACGATGATCTTCGGCGCGGCGCTGCTGGAACAGCGGGCCGGCTGCTGGAAGCGGACGCTGGATATCTCGGGCGACGGCAAGAACAACGCCGGGCCGCAGCCGCAGGATGTGCGGGCCGGACTGGCGGGCACGGGCATCACCATCAACGGGCTGGTGATCGGGTCGGATGCCAATACGAGCGGCGATTCGCGGGCCGTGGAGATCGGCGAGCTGGCGTCGTACTTCGGCGCCTATGTGACCCTCGGGCCGGATGCCTTTGTCGAGACCGCGCTCGGCTATGCCGACTACGAGGCGGCGATGGTGCGCAAGCTGAAGCGCGAGCTGGAGAGCCTTGCGATTTCCGCGCTTCAGTAGATGTAGCGGATCTGGTCCGCCCAGTAACGTTCCATCCGCTTCAGCGAGGTGGTGATGGTGTCGATGCCGTCGTGGGTGATAACACCCTTGCCTTCCAGACCTTCGGCGTGGCGGGCGAACAGCGCCGACACGATCTCGCGCACCTCGCGACCCTTCTGGGTGAGGCGCACGCGGACCGAGCGGCGGTCGATCTCGCACCGCTGGTGGTGCATGTAGCCCATCTCCACCAGTTTCTTGAGGTTGTAGCTGACATTGCTGCCCTGGTAGTAGCCGCGGCTCTTGAGTTCGCCGGCCGTCACCTCGTTCTCGCCGATGTTGAACAGCAGCAAGGCCTGGACCGCGTTGATTTCCAGCAGGCCGACCCGTTCGAATTCGTCCTTGATCACGTC
>JAGRMS010000550.1 GCA_020441135.1 Pseudooceanicola sp. | reverse complement strand
AGCCTCTATTCCTTCCACGGCCGCGGCACCCTGAACGGCGTCATCCCGCACCCGAGCCTCGTCGCCACGATGGAGGCCGCCGCCGAGACCGCCGGGGTCAACCTGCAACGCAGCGCCCAGGTCGGCGTGCTGACCGACCTCTCCTACGTCCAGCTGGTCGGCGCCGGGGTTGCCGCCGTCGACGTCGGCTTCCCCATGCGCTACTCGCATTCCGCGGTCGAGATGGTGGACCTTTCCGACCTCGACGGCCTCGCGAAACTGCTCGTCGCGGCCCTCGACTCCCTCGCCCCGGACGTGCCCCTGGAGCGTCCCTGAATGCCCCTCACCCTCGGCATCGACATCGGCACCTTCCAGGCCAAGGGCGTCATCGCCGACGACCGGGGCCGCATCCTCGCCCAGGCCACGCGCGACCACCGGATGTCGGTGCCGCGCCCCGGCTGGGCCGAACACGATGCCGAGGCGGATTGGTGGGGCGGCTTCACCGCGCTCTGCCGCGAACTCCTCACCGGCATCGACCCGAAGGACATCGCCTGCGTCGCCACCTCCGCCATCGGCCCCTGCATGCTGCCGGTCGACGCGCAGGGCAGGGCGCTGACCAATGCCGTCCTCTACGGCGTCGACACCCGCGCCGCGCAAGAGATCGAGGATCTCACCCGCGAGATCGGGGCCGACCAGATCCTGAAGACCTGCGGCAATGCGCTCACCTCGCAATCGGTCGGCCCCAAGATCCTCTGGCTGCAACGCCACCGCCCCGAAATCTGTGCGCAAACGGCGAAGATCGTCACCTCCACCACCTTCCTCGTCCAGCGCCTGACCGGGGAATGCGTGATCGACCACTACACCGCGGCCAACTTTTCGCCCCTCTACGACGTCAACCGCCTCGACTGGACGGCGGACCTCGCCACCTTCCTCCCGCTCGAAAAACTCCCCCGCCTTGCCTGGTCCACCGAGATCGCGGGGCACGTCACCCCCGGGGCCGCCGCCGCCACCGGCCTCGCACCCGGCACCCCCGTGACGGTCGGCACCATCGACGCCGCCGCCGAGGCGGTCAGCGTCGGCACCCGCGCGCCCGGCGACATGATGATGATGTATGGCTCCACCATCTTCATGATCCAGGTGACGGAGCGCCCCGTTCGCGACCCCCGCCTCTGGTATGCCCCCTGGCTCCACGAAGGCCAGCACGCCAGCATGGCCGGCCTCGCCACTTCCGGCACGCTTACCCACTGGTTCCGCGACCAGTTCGCCCGCGACCTGCCGAAGGACACCGCCTTCGCCACCCTCGCGCAAGAGGCGGAACGCTCACCCCCTGGCGCCAACGGCCTGATCCTGCTGCCCTATTTCTCGGGCGAGCGCACGCCGATCCACGACCCGCACGCCAAGGGGACGGTGATCGGCCTGAACCTCACCCACACCCGCGGCGACCTCTACCGCGCGCTGATCGAGGGTATCGCGATGGGCACGGCCCATGTGATCGAGACCTGCCGCGGGATCGGCGCCGCCCCGGTGCGCCTGCTGGCGGTGGGCGGCGGCACCCAGAACCCGCTCTGGCTGCAAGCCACCTCCGACTTCGCGAACCTGCCCCAGACCGTCAGCAAGGTTTCGACCGGCGCCGCCTACGGCAACGCCTTCCTCGCCGCCTGCGCCGTGGGGCTGGCCCGGCCAGGGGACATCGTCGCGTGGAACCCGCCCGAACGAGAGATCGCGCCCGCAACGACCAAGGTCCACGCGGATCGCTACGCCCTGTTCCGCAGGCTCTACGAGCAGACGAAGGACATCGCCAGGGCGATTGGCGCAGCCGATTAGGACTGCGCCTCTTCGCCGGGAACAAGGCGCGAAGCGCAGCCGGGCGAGCGGTTGCCTTTGGAGCGCCATTGGTCCGGGCGAAAATGGCGACACCACCCCGTCACGCCGCAGGCGTGCCTCCGGCACGCCGCCGGCGCTTTAGCAACGCCGCCGCATGCAATACCGTCCGAGGGCTTGTCACGATAAAGCATGCGTAGGGTGGGCAATCTGCCCACCACTCCACGCCCACCAAGCTGCGTAGGGTGGGCAATCTGCCCAC
>JAGRMS010000119.1 GCA_020441135.1 Pseudooceanicola sp. | reverse complement strand
TTGCCCTCGCGAAAGCGTTCTCCCCGTCCAACCCCAGCCGGATTCCTCCGTTCTGTTCGAGCGTCATGCGCGGTGGGCCCTTGACCGCGGTGGCGGCGCGAAGGTCCGACGTCAGTCTCCGAGGGCCGATCTTCCCGCCAGCTCCGCAGGTCAAGCCGCCGAAACGGCCTGACGCGGATCGGCGCACTTCCGGCTCACGACCGCAACACCGTCCCGCACTGTCGGGCGATTGTCACTTCCTCGTCGGTTGGCACGACATGCACCGCGACCCTGCTGCCCAGGGCCGCGATACTGCCCTCGCGGACCCCGGCATTCGCGGCTGGATCGAGCGTGCAGCCGAGCCAGCCAAGGCGCTGGACGACGGATGCCCGCACCGGCGCGGCGTGTTCTCCGATGCCCCCGGTGAAGACCAGCCCGTCGAGACCGCCAAGCGCCGCCGCAAGTGCCGCCGTTTCGCGCACCACGCGGTAGACGAAGAGGTCCACGGCTTCGCGGGCCGGGGCGGCGTCGCTGGCCAGCAGCACGCGCATGTCGGACGAGAGCCCCGAAACGCCGAGCAGGCCCGATTGACGGTTGAGCAGATCCTCCACGGCCTCCGCGCTCATGCCGTCCGACCGGATCAGCGACAGGACGACGCCCGGATCGAGGGCACCGCAGCGCGTGCCCATCAGCAACCCGTCGGTGGCGGTGAAACCCATCGTGGTCTCGATGCTGTGTCCGGCCAGGGTGGCACACAGGCTCGCGCCGCTCCCCAGGTGCGCAATGATCACCCGCCCCTCGGCCAGCCCCGGGGCGATCTGCGCCAGCCGCCCCGCAACATAGTCGTACGAGAGGCCGTGGAATCCGTAGCGCCGGATTCCGCGGTCGTGCAATGCACGGGGCAGGCCGAACCGGGTGGCGATCTCCGGCATCGTGTGGTGGAAGGCCGTGTCGAAACAGGCCACCTGCGGCAGGTCGGGCCGAAGGGCCGCGACGTTTCGTATGGTCGCGAGGTTGACCGGCTGGTGCAGCGGCGCAAGGGCGGAAAGCGCGTCGAGTTTCCGCATCACCGCGGCGTTTACCAGGACCGGACCGTCGAAATCGACGCCGCCATGCACGACCCGGTGTCCGACGGCGGCAAGCGCCCCGCCTCCGAGATGCGCCTCCGCCCAGCCGAGGATGATCTCCACCATCGCACCCGCCCCGGGATCGGTGTCCCAGCGGGCCTCGTCAAGCACCGCGCCATTCGCTTCGGCCACCCGGAAATGCAGGTGATTATCGCGTCTGTCCACCGCGCCACGGAACTGGCAACGAAGCAGGTCGCCCTTCGAATCCAGCCGGTAAAGACCGAACTTGAGGCTTGCCGACCCGGCGTTGAGGCAAAGGACGTGGTTCATGTCAGGACGACACGCCGACACCCTGTTGCGCCTCGATCCGTGTCCGGGCAAGCCGGACGGCGACAGCGCAGGACGCGAGGCGCGCCGCGGCGCTGTCCGCGCGGCTGGTCAGCACGATCGGCACCCGTGCGCCCAGCACGATGCCTGCCGCCTCGGCCCCGGCCAGGAAGGTCAGTTGCTTGGCCAGCATGTTCCCTGCCTCGAGGTCTGGGACAAGCAGGATGTCGGCGTCTCCGGCGACCTCGGACAGGATACCCTTGTCCCGCGCGGCCGCCTTGCTGACGGCGTTGTCGAAGGCCAGCGGCCCGTCCAGAAGGCCACCCGTGATCTGCCCGCGGTCCGCCATCTTGCACAGCGCCGCGGCATCGAGTGTCGAGGGGATCGCGGGGTTCACGGTTTCCACCGCCGACAGGATGGCGAGCTTCGGGCGCGCGATACCAAGGGCACGGGCCAGGTCGATGGCGTTCTGCGCGATGTCGCGCTTGTCGGCCAGGGTCGGCGCGATGTTGATGGCCGCGTCCGTGATCATCAGGAGTTTCGGATAACGCAGCACATCCATCAGGTAGACGTGGCTGATCCGCCGCTTGGTCCGCAGGCCGAGCACCGGGTCGAGAACGGCCCGCATCACCTCGTCGGTGTGCAGCGACCCCTTCATCAGCAGGACGGCCTCGCCGGCCCTGACAAGGGCCACGGCGGCTTCCGCCGCGGCATCGGAATGCGGAGCGTCGATCCTGCGGAATCCCGAGATATCCTCGCCGGCCGCCGCGGCGGCCCGTTCGACCTTTGCGGCGGGGCCTACGAAGATGGGCGCAATCAGCCTGGCCCGGGCAGCCTCCATCGCCGCGCTTATCGACGTCGCGTCACAGGGGTGCGCGATGGCCGTCTCCAGCGGGGAACCGTCGCCAAGCCCCGCGCAGATGGCTTCCAGGTGCCGCCCGGCCCTGGTTGCCGCGCCGACGGTCAATCCAGATGTGTCATTCATCGCCTGACCCTCGTGCCACATCGGCCCTGCGGCTTTGGAAGCCGCCCTGTCGACGCCATCGCCGTCGATCCTAGCGGTTCGGACAGGGCCGGCCAACCCTGGCAGAGATCGACGAATGGCTGCACCGGGATGGCACGGGCCTTGAAACCACCATTGGTTCGCGGGGCGCAATCGTGCGAGGGTTCGTCGAATCGAGTGGAGCGTCGGTCCGGTCCCGGTTGAACGATCCTGTTTTCCGACGGGGTCCGCGCCCGCAGGGTCGTCTATGCGTGGATCGGCCGGGACAAGCCGCCATCCCGCCCCGGTCCGTTGGGTTGTCCGTCTGACCTATGTCAACGCATCGAGGGCGATCCAGGCGCCAGGTGTCGAAATCAGGAGCGGAGCAGACGGTGGCGTTGGCTTTCACGGTACGGAACCTCGGCAAGGTCTACGGCGAAGGCCGGTCGGCGGTGCATGCGCTGCGCGGTGTCAGCCTCGATATCCCGGCCGGCGAGATCGTGGTGATGCTCGGCGCCTCGGGCAGCGGCAAGTCGACCCTGCTCAACATCCTCGGCGGGCTGGACCGCGCCAGTTCCGGCACGGTGCATTTCCGCGACCTCTGCCTGACCGACCTCGCCGACCGCGCCCTGACACGGTATCGGCGCGACAACGTCGGGTTCGTCTTCCAGTTCTACAACCTGATGCCAAGCCTGACGGCGCTGGAGAACGTTGAACTGATCACCGAGATCGCCGACAAGCCGATGAAGGCCGAGGAGGCGCTGGCGATGGTCGGACTGAAAGAGCGGCTGGATCATTTTCCCTCGCAGCTGTCCGGCGGCGAACAGCAGCGCGTCGCCATTGCACGCGCCATCGCCAAGCAGCCAGAGGTGCTGTTCTGCGACGAACCGACCGGGGCGCTCGACAGCACCACGGGGCGCGCCGTGCTGACCGTGTTGAACGCGGTGAACGCCCGGTTCGGCACCACCGTGCTCATGGTGACGCACGCCGCCAGCATCGCCGGCATGGCGCACCGGGTGATCCGGCTGGCCGATGGGGCCATCAGCGAAGTTCAGGTCAACAAGACACGTCTGGCGCCGGAGGACATTCACTGGTGAGCCCGCTCGACGTCAAGCTGTTGCGCGACCTTTCCCGGATCCGGGGGCAAGCCATTGCCATCCTGCTCGTCATCGCGGTGGGCGTGCTGCTGCAGGTGATGATGTCCGGCCTCGTCGCCTCGCTGACCGAAACCCGGCGCGCCTATTACGAGCGTAACCGGCTGGCCGATGTCTTCGCGCCGGTCGCGCGCGCGCCCGACACGGTGCTGTCCCGGCTCGCCGCCCTGCCCGGCGTCGCGCGGGCGGAAGGCAGGGTGGTCGGCGCGGCGCTGGTCGATATCGCCGGCGAGGCGATTCCGATCCAGGCGCGCGCGCTGTCCCTGCCGGATTTCGGCGAGGCGGCGTTCAGCGCCGTCTACCTGACCGCGGGCCGGATGCCCGACCGGACGGCGCGCGACGAGATCCTGCTGCTCACCGCCTTTGCCAGGGCGCGCGGCCTCGCGCCCGGCGAGGTCGTGCGGGTGACGATGAACGGCGCGCGGCGCACGCTGCGGATCGCCGGGCTGGCCGAGGCCCCCGACCTGCTGTTCGTCGGCGTGCCCGGCGAAATGATGCCCGATGCCGCCCGTGTCGCCGCGCTCTGGATGCGGCGCAGCGAACTGGCGGCGGCCTACGACATGCAGGGCGCGTTCAACGAAGCCATGCTGTCGCTCGCTCGGGGCGCACGCGAGGCGCAGGTGATCGACGCCGTCGACGCGGTGCTGGAGCCCTGGGGAGGAACCGGCGCCTACGGTCGAAGCGACCTCGTGTCGGACCGTTTCGTCAGCGAGGAGATCGACGGCCTGACCACGATGTCGCGCGCCGTGCCGCCGCTGTTCCTCGCGGTCGCGGCCAGCCTGCTCTACATCGTGGTCAGCCGCATCGTGCAGTCCGAGCGCGAGGAGATCGGACAGCTCAAGGCTTTCGGCTATACCGATGCCGAGGTCGGCGCCCACTACTTCAAGCTGGTGCTGACCATCGCCGTGGCGGGCGCCGCGCTTGGCTGTTTGCTCGGCGTGCTGGCGGGACGGGCGATGATCCCGGTCTACCTGACGTTCTACAACTTTCCCTTCCTGGTGTTCCGCCCCGACCCGGCTGCCTTCGCCATTGGCGCCATCGCCAGCGTGGCGGCGGCCTCGGCCGGCGGGCTGTTCGTGCTGCGCCGCGTCTTCGCGCTGACCCCGGCAGAGGCGATGCGCCCGCCCGCACCGTCGGATTTCTCGAAGACCCTCACCCTCAAGGGCCGCCTCGCCCGCCTGCTCGACCAGCCGACGCGGATGGTGCTGCGCGGCATCGCCCGCCAGCCCTGGCGCACCGTCGCGCTGTCGGCGGGCGTTGCCGGCGGCATGGCGCTGGCCTCGGGGATGACCACCATCTACGGCTCGTTCGAACGGATGATGGACCTCAGCTTCACCGTCATCGACCGCTCGGACGCCACCGTCACCTTCACCCACCCTCTCGCCCGGAAGGCCGCCTACGAACTGGCGCGCGTTCCCGGTGTCTTTGCCGTCGAGCCGGTCCGCGACGTGCCGGCGGTGTTTCGCAATCGGCTGAACACCCACCGCGGCAGCGTCACCGGGCTGATCGACCCCCCCGAGCTCGCCCGCGCCATCGGCGCCGACCTCGCGCCCATCCCGCTGCCCGAGGCCGGTATCGTGCTCAGCCGGCCGCTGGCCGATATCCTGGAGATCGCCCCGGGCGAGACGCTCACCATCGAGGTGCGCGAGGGACGCCGGCCGGTGCTCGAGGTGCCGGTCGCCCGGGTCGCCACCTCGCTGATCGGCGCGCCTGCCTACATGCGACTAGACGCGCTGAACCGGGTGCTGGCGGAACCGGGGCGCATTTCGGGCGCGCGGCTGCGGCTGGACGGGGCGCGGGCCGACGCGATCTACCGCGCCCTCAAGGACATGCCCACGGTCGCCGGGGTCAGCGTCGCCCGCGACGCCCGCGCCTCGCTGCAAAAGCTGATGGACCAGGGCGCCGGCTCGGCGCGCTACATCATGGGCGCGGTCGCCTTCATCATCACCTTCGGCATCGTCTACAACGCCGCCCGCATCGCCCATCACGAGCGGGCCCGCGACCTCGCCTCGCTGCGGGTGATCGGCTTCAGCCGCGGCGAGGCGGGCTTCGTGCTGCTTGGCGAACTCGCGGTGATCGTGCTGGCGGCAATCCCCGTCGGCTCGCTCGCCGGCTACGGGCTGACCTTCGCCATCGCCGCCGGCTTCTCGTCCGAGCTCTACCAGATACCGGCCGCCTTCGACCCCTTCAGCCACGGTTTCGCCGCCGCCTTCGTGCTGGGCGCGGCGCTGGTCTCGGGCTGGCTGGTGAAACGCGACATGGACCGCGCCGACCTGATCGCGGTCCTGAAATCGAGGGACTGACCCATGGCCCGACGCCGCCTCTCCCGCCCGATCCTGACCCTCGCGGTCCTGGCCGTCGTCGCCGGCGGTCTCGCCTGGGCATTCTGGACGCGCCCGGTGATGCTGGATTTCGCCGAAGTCACCCGCGGCCCGATGACCGTCACGATCGACGAGGAAGGCCGCACCCTGGTGCGCGAGGCCTACACGGTCTCGACCCCGGTTAACGGCCGGCTGTTGCGGGTCGACGGCACGCCGGGCGACCCGGTGGAAAAGGGCCGCACCGTCGTCGCGCGGATGCGCCCCGCCAACCCGGCCGTCCTGGACGTGCGCACGCGCGAGCAGGCACTGGCGGCGATCGAGGCGGCGGAGGCGGCGCAGAAGGTGGCCGAGGCGGGCCTCGAGGCGGCGCGGGCCGACCTCGAACTCCTGCGCTCCGACCTCGAGCGCAGCCGCCGCCTTGCCACCAGCGGCACCATCAGCCCCGCCGCGCTCGACCGGGCCGAGGGCGCGGTCCGGTCCGCCGAGGCCAGGCTGCACACCGCCGAGGCGGCGGTGGCGCAGCGCAAGGCCGAAGTGCAGAGCGCGCGCGCGCAGCTGATCGGCCTCGACGACCTGACCCGCCTCAACGCGCTGGAAGCGCAGCTGGGCGAGGAATTCCCGGTGCTCTCGCCCGCCGACGGCGTGATCCTGCGGATCATCACCGCCGACGACCAGACCGTCACCGCGGGCACGCCGATCCTCGAACTCGGCGACATCCGCACCGGGTTGGAGGCCACCGTCGACCTGATTTCATCGGACGCGGTGCAGGTCCGCACCGGCAATGCGGTGAAGATCGGCGGCTGGGGCGGCGGCGAACTCGACGGCACCGTGATCCGGATCGACCCCTTCGGCACCACCAAGGTCTCGGCCCTCGGCGTCGAGGAGCAGCGCGTCGCCGTGGTGATCGCAATCGACAGCCCGCCGGAAGACCGCGCCGGACTTGGCCACGGCTTCCGTATCGAGGCGCGCATCGTGGTCTGGCAGGCCGAGGATGTGGTGCGGGTGCCGTCGAGCGCGCTGTTCCGCGATGGCGGCGACTGGGCGGTCTATCGCCAGGCGGACGGGCGGGCGGCACTGCGGAAGGTGACGATCGGCCACAACAACGGGCGCATCGCGGAAGTGCTCGACGGTCTCGCGCCAGGCGACCGGGTTGCGGTCTACCCGCCGACAAGCCTCGCCAACGGGCAGCGGGTGGAACAGCGGAAGGTCGAGTAGCGGCAGCATTCGACGCGGCGCCTTGGACCGGCCTTCCGGTTGCGCGATGGCCCATGCCATCGCGTTCCTTGTCACCGCGTTCACCCGCGCGAACCCGGACGTCAGGACGCGTGGCGGGCTTGCCCACATGACGGCCGCCGCGCGTGGTTCCGGCGCGCCCTGGCCCTTGCCATCATCCGCCCCCCGCGCGATGCCAGGATGCCGCATCGCCGACCGGCCGATAACCGTTCGCCGATGACGACAGCCGCGAATGGCCGGGACACCCGTGCCGGCCTAGCGCTCCGGTTTGCCCGCGCTGTTCTTGGCGGGGGGCGCCAGGCGCCGCGAAATCTGCCGCCCGAGAGCGATCTTCGTGGCTTCGGCGCGATTGTTCACGTCGAGCTTTCGGTAAAGTCCCTTGATGTACTGGTTCACCGTGTGATCTGAAATGCCAAGCTCGAAGGCGATGGCGGTCGTCGTGTCGCCGCGCCCGATGCGTTCCAGAACCTGTTCCTCGCGCGGCGACAGGTGAATGTCCGGGCCTGAACTCCACGCCCCGAGCGCGTCGCGGTACTTGAATGCACGCTCCAGCTTGTTCCGGATGGTCAGATGCAGAATGTCCAGGTCGATCGGCTTGGTCAGGTAGTCGTCCGCACTGCATGCCAGTCCCATCAGCCGGTGCTCGCGGCCGGACAGCGCGGTCAGGAAGATCACGGCCGTGTGCTCAGCCAATGTTCCGCTCGCCCGGAGGTCGCTTATCAGCTCGAAGCCGTTCTGCCCGGGGATCATCACGTCGCACAGAATGAGATCGGGAACGCAGCATGACACCAGGTCTGCCCCTGACTGGCTGTCGCCGGCCGTCACCACCCGATAGCCCGCGCCGGACAGCTCCTCGCTGATCTCCTCGCGCAGCTCCGTTTCGTCCTCGATACAGAGAATGGTCGCTTGTCTAGGAATGTGATCCAAGGGCCTGCGCCTTGCTGAGGGGCAACATGACGGAAAACGCCGTGCCCCGGCCTTCGGTCGACGAGAACCGGATGGCTCCCGCGTGCAATGCGACGATCTCCCGCGAAAGGCTCAGGCCGATTCCAAGGCCCTCATGCACCTGCGCGTTGGGCGCGCGGTAATACTTTTCGAAGATGGCATCCTGGGCAAGGCCGGGAATGCCGATGCCATGATCCTGGATGATGCATTCGGCCGATCCCGCGGACCCGATCGTCGTGACATGAATGGGCGTTCCCATCTCGGAATACTTGACCGCGTTCTCGAGCAGATTGAGAAAGACCTGCTCTATCAGCACGGGGTCGGCGTCGATCATCAGCGGGTCTTTCGTCATCCGGGACTCGTACCGGAGTCCCGGGCTGGCTTTCCTGGTCTGGTCCAATGCCGAGCGTACCAGCTCGTTCAGGTCAATCTTCTTGTAGAGAAGCACCGGGTCTCCGTCGCCAAGGCCATCGGACGCCAGGACGCCGTTCACGAGCTTGTCGAGACGCTCGGCGGCATTCGAGATGCTCTGGAACTTCTTCCTGACCACATCGGGGTGACTTGGACTGCGCATGCGCAGCTGACGCTGCGCGATCATGTGTATCACCGAGACAGGCGTGCGGAACTGGTGCGACACCATCATGCCGAAACTCCGGTAAACGTCCTTTGCCCGTCGCTCGAAAGACAGCGCCTCCCGCAATTCGCGGGTGCGTTGCTGGATGGTGTCCTCCAGCGTGGCCTGGTGGCGCTGGAGTTCGGCACGCGCCGCATCCGTCAGCCGTGCGTTCCGGACAAGCTGAGCGGCCATGACCAGCCCTGCCCCAAGGGCGCCCGAAATCGCCACCAGCAGCAATTGCATGGCGGCGCGGTGCTTGTCCTGGCGCTCGGCCCGCATCCTGCGCTCCACCACCATCGTCTCGTTCGACAGCGACCGCAACGCCGCCGATACCCGGAGAACGGAGTCGTCGCCATCGGGAAAATTGCCCGGCCATTCCCTGTCCGCTGGGCGTGTTCTGTCCCAATCTGCGACGATGCCGTTTATCGCCTCGAGCGTCTCCGATTGCCCGATCGACGCGAGGAATCGACCGTGGGGACCATCGCTCAGAAGGGCGATACGGCTAACCAGGATCTCGAACTGGTCGGCAAAGCGGCGCGCACGATCTTCCCCGCTTTGTGCAAGCGACGGGCTCGCCAGCAGCTTGTAGAACTCACGCTCCGCCTGCGTGACCGCCCACAGGTTGCGTTCGCCCAGCGAGGCATTCAGATCCTTCTGGATCGCCAGCAATTCGACGATTGCATAGACCAGCAACACAAGGAAGACGACGACCGTCGCAACGGCCGCATGGAACGACCTTTCATTCTTCATTCGATGTCGATCTCGTGCAGCTGCCAGATCCAGCGTTCATCGAAACGCAAGTCCTGCAATGTCGGCATGTCGTCCCGCGGATAGACAATCCAGAGGGGGCCCTTGTCGCGTACCCGCATGTGCTGTCCGTTCATCACGCGTGCCACGATGGGATGGTACTCCCAGGCGTCCGAAGCCGGCATTTCGATCATGAAGTTGTTCAGAGCGCGCATCGTCAATTGCCCCGATTCGAGGTCTTCCCGACCGGCGCCGGTCAACAAGAGCACATCCCTCAACAGCGGACCAGAGAAGTGCTGCAAGCCGTCGGTCCATGCCGTGTGGGTCGCGATGTCGTGCCATTCCAGGGTCCGCAGGCGCGCCTCGTCGACAAGAAGCGTCCGTCCATCAAGCCCCTTGATAACCAGGATGACGTCGCCGCCGCGGCCCTGGGCACGGGCAAGCGTCGGCCAGAGGATCGGCACGGAAACGCACCAGCTCAGCAATCGCCGCCGGGTCTCTGGTCTGGTTGAGGATACGTTCACCCGGTCCACTCTCCAAGGGCTGCGACAACCCAACCCGGTCGCGAGCCTCCCGGCCGACAACGCCGACATCGCGACGATCCTCGGGATTCAGCGCAACCTAACCTCGTCGGACCACGGTTCAGTATTCCCCAGTTCTGGGGAATTGAACAGACGCGCTTGTGGCGACACTTTCCGGCGGAACTTCTCACCTGTCGGACACAATGCGCCACGTTGAACTGCTGAAAATCGAAGCCGAGCCACCAGTCTCCCGCGCATACCGCCGTCGCCCTGCCGGACGTTCGCCAAGTGCTCCTGGCAATGGCGTGGGACTGTCGGCGTCACGCCGGAAGTCGCCGCGGTGCCAAGTGGCCCTGTCTGCATCCGCCAGGCCATGCGGACGAGCCGGCAAATGATGAAGGCTCCGCCCGGCGGCCCGCTCGATAAGATACTCCATGTCGAGCCGGACGCGGATATCAGTTTCGTCGTCCACATGGCGCTGGTCGAGTTCGCGGGCTTCAACCTGGTGCAATGTATCAACGGCAACGATGCGCTCGCGGTGGCGCCGGCATTTCGCCCCCAGCTGCTGCTGATCGACAATGTGAACTCGGGCGAACCGGGCGAGGCGATCTGGAACCGGATGCGCAACCTGGACGGCTGCGAGACCTTGCCAGTCGTCTTCCTCACAGGTCATGTCGACAACACGTCCATCGCCCGCCTGTCCAATGCCGGTGCCTTGGCCGTCATCTCGAAACCCTTCCTGCCGTTTCAACTGCCGGTCGACTTGCGGCGCGCCTGGGCCGACCATTGTCAGCATCAGGGCACCACCCGGCAGGGCCTGACCCTCGTCCGGGACGACGGGGCGCCATGTGCCGGGGGGTGGAACAACCGCCCGTTGTACGACACCTGGAGCCGACGGCCGATTCCGGGGATCTGAGGCCCGGGTCCATCACCCTGCCCGCCACGCGCCGGTTTTGCCGATCGAACGCATGCGCTTCCGCTCCGGGCCGGAAGGCCCCGCCGGAAACGCCAGCCCTGAACCGTTCCGTCCTCGGCGGCCAGACCAGGCACGGACCACGACAGGACCAAGGGCTGCAATCCGCCCGGCTTGTTCGACAAGTCCCACCGCAACAACGAAGAACGCGCCCCCCGCGCGGCGCAGGCGGCAACCGCGCACGAAACCTCAGGTCTCGGCGCTCGTCAGGATATCGTCCAGACGCAAGGCGACCTGCAACTCGAGCGCCCGGATCGGATCGTCCCACCCCCCCGTCAGATCCTTGAGCACCCGAAGACGCTGTCGGATCGTGTTGACGTGGATTCCAAGCTCCTCGGCTGCCCGGCTCGCATTGAACTGGTTCTGGAAATAGCAGAGGAGAGTCGTCTTCAATATTCGGCTCTGGACCGGTCCGTAATCCGGCAAGGCCCCCAGCATGCGCGAGGCGTGACGCGCCATCTCGCCGGCGTTCCGGCCTTCGAATATCCGCGCGAAAAGACTGACGTTCTCGTATCGCAGAACGGTTCGAAGGGGCCTCATTGCCCGCAGCACCGCCAGCGACTCGCGCAGGTTGGCGTATTGCGACGCGACCTCCCCGAGGTTGGATATCTCGGCCGAGCGAATGCCCCCGACGTGCCAGCCATCGCGCCGCTTTTCCAGGGCCGCCAGGAACAGCCCCATGGCATTCGGCCGGCCGACGACAACGAAGTCTCCATCCAGCCGGTCCGTCAGGACATTGTGCCGCGCCGCGCAGTGGCGGACAACTTCATCCTGGTCCAGGCGGGCGAGATCCGAAAAGCCTATCAGGCATATCTCCAGCGCATCGCCAAGCGCCATCTTCAGCCGGTCGCGCAGAGTCATCAGGCTGGCGCTGTCCGGTGTGAAGGTCTGCGTGACGTGGCGTATCAGGGTCGATGTGGCGATCTGCTGCTCCGCTTCGCGCTTCTCGGCCCAGAGCTTGGCGATGGCCAGCGCCACCGCGGAGCGTTCGAGGTTGCGCACCTCGATATCGTCGAGCCGTCCGTTGTTGCAGATCACCAGCATCTCCCAGTTGCGGGTGCCGCCAAGCAGGACGATGGCGCGGCATTGCTCGTGGTCGGTCTCGGTCAGCAAATGCGCCCGCGCCGCGCGCAGGGTGCGGCTGCCGTTCTCGCGCAGGCTTTCGATCAGGCTGCGGTCGTCGCGCAGCTGTCCGGCCAGCTGCCCGGCATAGTGGCCCGAGACGAACTCCTGCCGAACCCGCAGGTCGCGGTCGCACAGGAAGATCGCGCCGTCGACCTGGTTGGCCATGCGTTGCAAATACTGGCTTTCATCCGCACCCGAGGCCAGCAGCGTCGCCATCTCGTCATGCGCCTCGGCCGAGGCTTCGACGCGGCGAATGTGGTCGAGCAGCGCCGTACGGCTGGCCTGCGCCTCGGCCAGCGCCTCTGCCTGCACCCGGAAGGCCCCGGCATTGCGCATGGCGATGGCGGCGTGGACGGCGAAAGACCCGAGGATCGACAGCTCGCGCCCCGAAACCTTGCGGCGATAGCGGTAGGCCGCGAAAAGGAAGCCCAGCACCTCGTCCCCCGCGATCATCGGGAAGCCGGTGAGCGACACCACGCCCTCGCGGCGCATCCATTCGTCAAGGTCCGGCAGGTGGCGAAAGCTGGGGTCGTTCAGGTAGTCGGTGGTGTGGAAATAGCTGCGGCTGGCCATGATCGAGCCGACGATGCCGAAGTCCGAGTGGCTGCGCATGACCCGGGCGCTGGGCGACAGCTGGCCTTCGGAGTGTACGCTGCGAAACTCGCGGGTGTCGGGGTTCTGCACCGTGACCCAGCCGAGGTCCGCGCCGACCAGCGCCCGGGTCCGGCTGACGATCAGCTTCATCAGGGCCGCGGTGCCCAAAGTGCCGCTGAGATCGCGCGCCGTCTCGATCAGCAGGTTCAGCCCATGTTCCACCGCGACCCGGTCGCGCAGTTCGGCGCGGATGCGGTTCATCGCGCCGTCGATCCGGTCGAAATCCTCGGGTCGCCCGATGGTCGCCGCAACGGCCCGCAGGCTTTCGAGCGCCACGTCGAATTCGGCGTGGCTGGCGCCCGCGGCCAGGGTCTCGAAGACCTGCGCCAGCGAGGTGATGGTTTCAGTGGTCATCCGAGGGCCCTCCCTCTGGGCCCCCGACAGGATCACAGGGTTCGTATCCTCTTGCAAGCGCCCGGGCCGTCAGTGGATCGCGGCGTGCATGATGCGCGTCGCACTGGCTTCGTCGCGGGCGAACTCGGCAACGATGGTGCCGCTCTTCGCAACCAGGATCCGGTCGGACAGGTCGAGGATCTCGGGCAGGTAGGACGAGATGAGGATGACACCCGCCCCGCTGTCGGCAAAGCCGCGGATGATGCGGCGAATCTCGGCGATGGCGCCGACATCGACCCCGCGGGTTGGTTCGTCGAAGATGACGAGGCGCGGCTCCTGCACGAGGCTTTTGGCAATCACCACCTTCTGCTGGTTGCCGCCCGACAGGTAGACGACCGACTTGCCTCCCCCTGCCCCGTGGATCGACAGGCGCTGCTGCCAGTCCGCCGCCACGCGGCGCAGGCGTTCGCGCGGCGTCAGGATGCGGCGGCCGCGAAAGCGCGCCAGCCAGCCGAGGCCGATGTTGCGCGCGACGCTCAGGGTGTCGAAGAAGCCGTCGTATTTGCGGTCCTCGCTGATGTAGGCGATGCCGTCGGCAATGGCCTCCGAGGGTGCCGAATACCAGACCTCGCGCCCGTCGAGCCAGATCCGCCCGCCGTCGAAGTTCCGCTTGGTATGGCCGACGATGACCTTCGCCGCCTCGCTGCGCCCCGAGCCGATCAGCCCGGCGATGCCGGTGATCTCCCCCGGGAAGACCGAGAACGACATGTTGTTCACCATGCTGCCCATGCGCAGGTCTTCGACCTGCAACACCGGTTTCGCCGCGCGTGAGCGCGTTTTCGGGCGCTCCGAGGCCATCTGCGACAGGTCGTTGCCGATCATGTGGCGGATCAGGGTGGGACGGTCGAACGCGCTGGCATTGCCGGTTGCGACAAGTTGGCCGTTCCGCAGAACGGTGATCCGGTCGGCGTGGTTCAGCGCCTCCTCCAGCGCGTGGCTGATGAAGATCAGCGCAACGCCGCGCTGGCGCAGCCGCTTCATCAGGTCGAAGAGGTGTTCGGTCTCCTCGGGCGTCAGGGCCGCGGTCGGTTCGTCGAAGATCACCACGCGGGCGTCGTTCAGCACGGCACGCGCGATTTCCACCATCTGCCGCTTGGCGGTGGACAGGCTGCCCGCCAGTTGCGAGGGATCGACCTTGAAGTTCAGGCTTTGTAGCACCTGCCGCGCCGCGTTGCGCACGCGACGGACCGAGTTCAGCGCACTCTCGCGGCCCAGCACCATGTTCTGGGCGACGGTCAGCTGCGGCACCAGGCTCGACTCCTGGAACACCATCGCGATGCCGCGTTCGGTGGCGTCCTTCGGGTTGGCGAAGGTGACGGGCTTGCCGTCGACCTGGATGGTGCCGGTGGTCGGGGTGATGACCCCCGCGATCAGCTTGCACAGGGTCGATTTTCCCGCGCCGTTCTCGCCCGCGAGCGCGTGGATCTCGCCGGGGCGCAGGTCGAAGCTGACGTCCTCCAGCGCGGCGATGCCGCCATAGGACTTGGTGGCGGCGGTGATGCGGACGATCGGTTCCGGGGTCATCCCATGTCCTCCAGGCGGAGCAGTTCGCCGGTGGCGAGGCTGAGCGCGATGGTCGCGCCGCCCCAGTGCAGCGCGGCGGCGATGGCGTGGCGCGTGCCGTTGGCGCGGGACTGGGCAGAGCCGACTGGGTTCAGGTCATGATCCAGCGCGATGACCAGGCCGTAGGAAAAGCTCGGCGCCCAGGCCTTGATCTCGCCGAACAGCCGGGTCGCGCCCATTTCGATCGGCAGGTCATGGCGGAACTGCGGGTCGATGCGGGGGGCGATCCAGTGGGTGGGTGCGATGGTCGCCTTCATGTCCCGCACGAAGGCGGTTTCGGTCTTCAGGAACTCGATCAGCGGGTCGCGCCGGGCGATGCAGGAAAGCAGGTAGCCGGTGGGCGTCCGGGACAGGCGTCCGGCGTATCCGGGCAGGCCGGTTTGCAGGATCGCCCCGGTGGCAACGTCCCGGATACGCGCCCGCTCCATCTCGGTGACGAGGAGTCGCCTGTTGTCGACGCAGAGACCGGCCGGGGCGTGCAGGCCGCTCGCGACGGTGCGGCGGGTCTTGCGGGACAAGGCGACGACCGAGCCCTTGTCGGCGTCCTCCCAGGTGGCCCGGGCAAGCATGTCCTCGCCCCTTTCGATCCCGCTGTCGGCGATGACCAGCTCGTCGTCGCTGAGGAAGGCCGCGTCGGTCGGCATCTGCACGCCGGTTTCCTGCGGCCAGCCGGTTGCCGCGAAACCCGGAGCGAGGACGCGCAACGCGCCGTCCTCGCAGACCAGGGCGACCGTTCCCTCCGGCGCGGTGGCAATGGCGACGATGGAGGCCGGGCACTCGAACACGGGTTGCGCCTCGGCTGTCCAGCCGGAGACACGAAGCAGAAGGCGCCCGTTGTTGATCAGCAGCGCGCCATCGGCGGCCAGGGCCATCGCCCGCGCCCCCGGCGCGGGACGCGCCTCGGCGGCCTCGAGGCGATCGTTCGGCCCCAGCACGCCCTCCAGCGTCATGGTCGGGGGCACGGACTTGCGACGGAACAGTTTCATGCCCGCCCCTCGTAGCTGCCCCGCCCTGTCCAGCCTTCGTCCGCGCCCGGCAGCGCCAGCCGCCCGATCCTGTCGTTCGTCACGCCGCCAAGGAACAGCGCCCCGCGGTGTTCGCGCATCGAGGTGATCATGTAGAGCGCGCCGTCGGGGCGGTCCCAGTAGGCGTCCTCGACCTGGCCCGCCGCGTCGAGCTTCAGCACGCCGCCGATGTTGAGGTTGCCGAACAGCCAGTTGGTCGGCGGCACCCGGCGGGTCATCCGGCGGCGCAGGCCGGGGTGCTTCATCGCAAGGTCCACCACCGGGTTGCGCATTCCCGCCAGCGCCAGCCAGTAACCGCCGTCCGAGGCGCGGTTGATGTTGTCGGGATAGCCGGGCAGCCCGTCCACCAGCACGCGCGGGCCGGCCCTGAGGTTCTGAAGGTCGAAGGCCAGGACCGAACAGCCCCAGGTCGAGGCGACCAGCAGGTGCCGCCCGTCGTGGGCCAGGCAGACGCCGTTCGGGAACAGCAGGTTGTCGCAGACCGTGCGGGTCTTGCCGCTGCGGGGATCCCAGGACAGCAGGCGCCCGTTGGGCCGGCCTTCCAGCAGGTCCATCGCCCAGCTTTCCATGTCGTACCGCTTGGTGGCGTCGGTGAAATAGACGACGCCATCGGGCGCGATGTCGAGATCGTCGGCCATGCGGATCGTCGTGTCGTCCTGCACCGAGAACAGGCTGCGCTCGGTCTGGTCGGTCAGCAGTTCGTGCGTGCCGTCGCGGTTGACGCGGACAAGGCCCATGCCCGCCACGCAGGCCAGCAGGCGGCTCTCGGCGTCGAAGGCCAGTCCCAGGGGCCGCCCGCCGATGGCGGCGTGGACCGTCACCTCGCGGTAGTCCGGCGCGGCGAGGCGAAGGATCTTGCCGTCGCGCGTGCCGCAGAACAGGTGGCCGTCACGGTCGAGGATCACGTCCTCCGGCCCGTCGACCTGCCCGGCGGCGAGAATTTCGGCGCCCGCCAGTTTCGGCGCGATCTGGTCCGGCATCAGCCCCTCGGACCCCCTCACAGGCTCCGGCGTCCGCGCCACGGGGTCAAGGTAGGACGAGGCCACCAGCCGGTGCAGGTTCTTCTTGAACCGCACGTCCACCATCAGGATCGCCAGGATGATCGCCCCCAGCGTGAACTGCACCAGGTCTCCGCGAAAGCCCGCGTTGATCATCGCGTTGTTGATGAAATAGATCGTCAGGAACCCGACGAGGACCGACACCACGGCCCCGCGCCCGGACGTGAAGCCGCCAAGGCCCAGCACCAGGGCGGTGAGCAGGAAGAACTCCATCCCGATGCCGGTGTCCGAACCGACGCTGTTCTGCCGCGCGGCATAGAGAAACCCCGACAGCCCGACCAGCGCACCGGCCAGCACATAGGCGAGAAAGACGGTCCGCCGCACGCCGATACCGCCGTTGCGGGCGGCCTTTCGGTTCCCGCCGACGGCCAGCAGGTGCCAGCCGAAGCGGCTCTGGCGGAACAGGAAGAAGACGGTGACGGCGACGGCGAGCAGGCACCAGAAGCCGATGGGCAGGCCCGCCAGCCGGTCGAAGCCGATGTAGTCCCAGGCCGCGTCGTACCGCGCGCTGCTGGAAATGGCGACCAGCTGCGACTGCGAGGCAACGGTGTAGAGTCCGCGGATGGTAATCATCGTCCCCAGCGTCGTCAGCAGCGCGCCGCAGCCGAGCAGCCCCGCCAGCGTGCCGTTGACCATGCCGAAGAAGGCCCCGGTCAGCACCGAGATGGGCAGCACCGCCCAGACCGGCAGCTCGAGGATGTGGAAGCCGTAAAGCGCCGCAAAGGCGGACATGGCAAAGTTGGAACCGACCGACAGGTCGATCCCCCCCGCCGCCACGACGATCAGCAGCGCCAGCACGACGATGCCGCCGTCGGGGACGTATTGCGACATGGTGCGCAGGTTCGACGATGAAAAGAAGCCGTCGGTGGTGGCGAGGATGACCCCCGCGACCACGAGGAAGGCCAGGAAGGGAATCGCGCTTTCGATCCAGCCGCGCGTCAGCACGTCCGACAACACCCGGCGCGGCGAAATCACCATGCGGGGCACGGCCTGGCGGGGCAGCCGGGCGAAGTCGATGCCCTTGGCCGGACGACGCAGCGCGCCGTCCGGGAGAGTGTTCGTGGCCTTCAACACGCCTGCCTCACATCTTGAAGCAAAGGTTGGCGTCATAGCCGTCGCCGGCCTTGATCACCTTCAGCGGGCTTTCGGCGATCATCATGCCGTCGGGGTTGCGCGCGCCCTGGAGCATCAGGTCGATCAGCGTGCCCGCGTCGCGGCCCTGGCCGTCGGCGTCATAGCTCCACACCCGGTCCAGCACGCCGTCCTCGATCGCCTTGCAGGTCACGGAATCGCCGCCGCCGGTGGCGTAGACCAGCACGTCGTCCGCCTTGCCCGCGTCGCGCACGGCGTTGCCCGCGCCCATCGTATGCACGTCCCAGTGCCCGAAGATGGCGCAGAGATCGGGGTGCTGCTGGAGCACGGTCGCGGTGATCTGGCGGGCCTTCTCCGGCTCCCAGTCCGACGCCTGGTTCGAGACCACCTCGATTCCGCCCTGCTCGAACACCTTGAAGGCGGCTTCGTTCATGATGACGCTGTCGGCGGCGGTCAGCTGGCCCGGCACCACGGCGACCTTGCCCGACTTGCCGGTGCCCGCGCCGCATTCCTTGACGATATCCTCGGCGATCTCGCGCCCGATCCGTTCCCAGCTGGCGCCGACGAAGCCCGTCGAGGCCTGGTTGGATTGCAGGTTGATCTGAAGCACCGGGATGCCCTCCGCCTCGGCCTGCCGGATCTGGCGGGCAAGAAGCTGCACGGTGGGATTGTGGACCACCAACAGGTCGGGCTTGTCGGCGATGGCCTTGGCCAGGAGCTCGGACATGATCGACGTGTTGAAGGCCGCGTCGCGCACCTCGAAGCTGTAGCCCCCCACCTCGGCATGTTCGCGCATCCGGCGCGCCCAGGCCTCGGTCAGCGAGATGCCCATGGTGATCGGCACGAAGATCACCTTCTTGCCGGCCATACCGTTATCCTGCGCCGTTGCAGGCAGCGCCAGCGTCGCGGCAGCGGCCAGGGCGGCCGCAATGGTTGTGACGGTTCGTTTCATGTCTCTCCTCCTCCGAGATTGAAAGGTCTAAAGATCGCCCGCGGTGTCGGTCTCGATATCGCGGGGATTCAGGAAGTTCTCGGCGGCGATGGCCGCCAGCAGGACCAGTCCCTTGATCACGTCCTGGATCTGGGTGGTCACGTTCATCAGCGTCATGCCGTTGCGCAGCACGGCGATCAGGGCGACGCCAAGGACGATGTTGGCCAGCCCGCCCCGTCCGCCGCGCAGCGGGATGCCGCCAAGCACGACGACGAGGATCACGTCGAAAAGAAGCGTGCCATTCGTGACCGTGCGAAAATCCACCGCGCCGCTGGCCGAAGAGACCACCAGCCCGGCCGCCAGCGCCATGACCGCGGCCCAGACGTAGATCAACATCGTCACCGAGCGCACCGGCAGGCCGGAAAGCCGCGCGGCAAGGAAGTTGTCGCCCATCGCGTAGATGATCTCGCCCGCGACGGTGCGGTTCAGCAGCACCCAGGTGGCGGCGAGGGCGGCGAGCATCATGACCGTGACAACCGGCAGCCCCGGCAGCAGGTCCGAGGTCAGCGCCTGCACCGCCGGGTTCTCCTTCGGCAGCAGCAGCAGGAACTCTCCCCGCAGGATGGCGAAACGGAACAGCCCGGTGATCGCCATGGCCGAGGCCAGCGTCGCCAGCATCGCCGGAAGCTCGGCATAGGCGATCAGCCAGGCGTTGATCATGCCGACGGCAACGATGGCGAGACCCGTGACGACCAGCGCCGCGCCGCCGCCCATCCCCGCCTCGATGCAGGTCGCGTAGGTGGTCGCCCCCGCGACCATCACCGCGATGATCGACAGGTCGAGCCCGCGCGAGATGATGACAACCGCCATGCCGCAGCTGAGAATGGCAAGCGAGGCCGAGTTGGAGAGGATCACCGACAGGTTGCCGCGCGTGGCAAAGCCCTGCACGGTGGCGCTGAAGACCAGGATCAGGGCCAGCGTCACCATCGACACGACAAGCGCCAGAAGGTTGCGCCGGTCCTTCCAGGGGGCAAGGCTCAGGCGCTGCTCAGACACCGCACCGGACCCATGCCTGTCTGGTCCCGCCATGCGGACTGTTCGCGATTGTCATTCTGCCTCCCCACCCAGGAACGACGTTCCGGTCAGACAGCGATAGTGAATGGCAAGAGGGCTGCCTATGTAAGACTCCGACAGGTTTCAGGGCAATCCCTGTCGACTTTCGCCAATTCCCGTCATCGCCGGGCGAGTCGGGGCCAGAGGCGCTCCAGAATCGCCCCATCGGGGAATCGCCTCGGCGGATTGTCCGATGCCGACGCGAATTGTTCGGAAATATGTGACCCTCGCACATTGTGAATGCCGCTGCGCAGGCGACAGTCGAAGCGGGGAAGACCCGGGTGGCATCATAGGGGAGGAAACATGTCACATCTCAGAAAAGGATACTGCGCGCTGGCGGCGCTGCTGGCGGGCAGCGGGGCCGCGCTGGCCGCGGACGCGCCGGGCGATTGCGGCGCGCTTGTCGGGCTGTCGGTGCCGCGGCAGGTCATCGCGCTCAAGACCTCGGGCGGCGAGATCACCGCCGCCGACATGGTCGAGGCGTCGGGAGAAGGCGCGGCGCGCATCGTGGCGCATTGCCTCGTCACCGGGGCGATCCATCCGCACGATCCCAAGGCGCCGGACATCACCTTCAGGATCGCCCTGCCGGCCGACTGGAACGGCAAGGTGCTGATGATGGGCGGCGGCGGCTTCAACGGATCGGTGCCGAACGTGACCGGCAACGTGCCCGCCGGACCGGCGGACCAGCCGACGCCCCTGGGCCGGGGCTATGCGGTCTTCGGCAGCGATTCGGGCCACCAGGCCAACGACTACAAGTCGCAGGACGGCTCCTTCGCGCTGAACCAGGAGGCCGCGCGCAACTTCGGCGGCGATGCGCTCAAGAAGACCCGCGACGCGGCGGTCTTCGTGGTCAGCCACCACTACGGCGCCGACATCGCCCGGCACTACTTCGCAGGCGGCTCGACCGGCGGGCGCGAGGCGCTGGCGGCGATCACCCGCTGGCCCGACGACTGGGACGGCGCGATCTCGTGGTACCCGGCCTGGAACAACGTCGCGGCCCTGCTCGGCGGCCAGAAGGCCACCCGCGCACTGGCCAAGCCCGGCGCCTACCCGGACACGCCGGCCCGCCAGCTGATCTTCGACGCCGCGATGGCGGCCTGCGACGACCTCGATGGCGCGCGCGACGGGCTTATCAGCAACCAGACCCTGTGCAACGCCACCTTCGACCCGCGCACCGCGCAGCTGAACGGCAAGCCGGTGCTCTGCGCCGAGGGGTCGACGGACGGCTGCCTGACCGACGCGCAGGTCACGGCGCTGGAGGAAATGAACGAAGGGGCCAGGTTCAACTTTCCGCTCGCCGGGAACGAGACGCAGTATCCCGGCTACAACGTCTGGGGATCGGACCTGGGCCTGACCAACCGCGAGCACAAGCTGCAACCGATCATCACCTGGCTGGCGCTGGGCACCTCGCAGCCGTCGATGCCGATGGAGCGGTCCGCGCCCTATTTCAGCGTGCTGCTGGACCAATGGATCAAGTATTCGGTCACGCGGGATCCCGACTTCGACTCGCTGACGCTCGACCCCGAGAACCCCGGCGCCTGGGGCGCGCGGATCAGCGAGCTGAGCGCCATGCTGAACACGCGCGTCGACCTTGACGGGTTTCACGCCCACGGCGGCAAGCTGTTGCTGGCGCACGGCCTATCCGACGTTCTGGTCAGCTCGCGCGCGACCCAGCAGTACTACCACAGGCTCCAGGCAAGGATGGACCCGAACGTGGTCGACGAATTCGTGCGCTACTACGAGGTGCCGGGCTATGGACACGCGCTCAGCACCGATTTCAACGCCGCCTGGGACAGCCTGACAGCACTGGAGAAATGGCGCGAAGAGGGCATCGCGCCCGAGGGCGAGATCGTGACCGACACGGTCGGCGTTCCCGGGCGGACACGGCCATTGTGCGACTACCCCGGATGGCCGAAATACACGGGCGCCGGCAGCCTGGATGCGGCAGCCTCCTTCGTCTGCACGCCCTGAGACCGCACGGAACCGGATGGCGCCGAAGAACCGTCGGCGCCATCACCGCCCTTGAACGCACGCCCGACGGCAAGCGGCCGATGTCCCGGCCGAACCTTGTCGCGGTCCGCCGGAAGGCACTGGACGGCGGTCCGGGACACCGCCGCGCCGTCGGCCGGCAAAGCGGCGGGGGCCGTGTTCACCCCCGCCCCGCAGGCCCCGTCACCGGCGCAAAGCCGGCAGGGCCTCGCGGTCCGGGGGTCGTGCTCCAATCCAGGCCCTCCACACATGGCGTCCTCCTTTCGGGGCAGGCCGGGCAGGCCGGACAGTCCTGCCCGGACCAGGATCAAGCCGCCCGCGCGGCGCCCTTGCCCAGCTGCGACAGCAGCAGGGGCTGGTTGATGGTCAGCCAGGTCTCGGCGATCCTGCCCTCCTCCATCCGGTACAGCGCGACCCCGTCAAAGACGACGCGGGCACCGTCGGGCGCGATGCCGTTGAATTCGCCCGAATGCGTCGCCCAGATCTCCCAGTGGGCCGAGACGAAATCCTCGGTGGCGATCGTCTTCAACGTCTCGAAGCGCATGTCGCTGAAGGACTGGCGAAAGACGCGGAAGAACGCCTTGTAGCTTTCGCGGTCGAAGAATTCCCCGTTCGGAAAGCCCGGGAAGCCGTGGCAGGCGATATGCGGAACGACGGTGTCGTCGATCACCTCGACGTCGTCGATGTTGGCGGAATGCGTGCCGGCAAGGAATCGGGCGACCGTTGCCTTGTTGATTTCGATCTTGGTGGTGGTCATGTCATGTCTCCGTTGATGTCGTTGGATGGTTGGGTGGGGCTTGGATGTCTCCGCCGCCTCTGCGGGCACTTGCGTCCCGGACCGGCGCTTCCGTCACGGCGCCCGATGACCGCGGCGGTCTCAGTCGCGGCCATGGACAAGCGCGTCGCGGATATCCCCGCGGCGCAATCCGATGTCGCGCAGTTCATGGTCGCTCATGGCCTCCAGCCGGGCGGTATCCCGCTGGATGCGGCGTTCCAGCTCCAGCCGGGCCAAGAGGGCACGGAAAACGGCCAACAGGCCGGTCCGCCGCTTGCGGCGGGTCAGGGTGAGGGTCAGGGTCTTCATCGTCATGTCCTTCGGATCGCTCAGGCGAGGATCGCCTCGACCTGGGCGGCGGTTTCGGGGGTGACGGCCTCGGTCGTGCCGCGGCCATAGGCGCGCCCGACGATGCCCGTCAGCGTGTCCAGCCGCTGCGCGACCGGCAGGTGGCCCGACAGCACATGAGCGGGCCCGAGCGCATCGAGCGCCCGCAGTATCCGCCCGAGTGCCCCGCGGTCCATCTGCGCGAGCCAGGGCGCATCGACGCTCGACCAGGCGACAAGGCCGTCGGCCAGTTCCCCGGCCGGGATCTCGTCGATCCTGTCGACCGACCCCGGCAGAAGCGCCCCGAAGGCATCCGCGGCAAAGAACACGCGGTCGGTCTCGTCGAAAAAGCCCATCGTCTCGGGGGCGTCGTAATAGGGCGGCCTGACCTGGTGCATCCGGCGCCCGCCGACCTCGAACACCTCGCCCGGCGCGAGCAGGCGCAGACGCGCCGGATCGCCCACGCCCAGCATCCCCATCTTGCCGGCGCCAAGGAAGTTCGTGACCACCGTCGCATTCGGGGCGATCTGGAGGATCCTGTCCAGGTTGCCGATATGGTCGGCGTCGGTGTGGCTGAGCCAGATCCAGCGCAAGTCCTCGGGGTCGATCTCGGCGCGCAGGCTGTCGACAAGCGGCCCGGCAAGCGCGCCCAGCCCGGTATCCACCAGCATCGGCTCCGTCCCCTTCAGAAGGAAACTGTTGACCGGCAGCGCGCCGAGACCGGGCACGGGCAGCCAGGACGGCAAGGCGCTCCAGGCATCGGTGACGCGCTCCGCGGCGTGCTGAACGGGTTCGGTGATCGGTGTCATGCCAGGCATCCTTTTAAGTGAACATATCTGTTTGCTGAAATGCGGCGTAAGCGATTCGAGCCCCCCTTGTCAACCGTTCAGTGATCGGGCATGTTCATCGAATGATCGAGCAAGAGAAGAAACGGCCCTACCGCCTGCGCCAGCGCGCCAGGTCACAGGAAGAGACCCGGCAGAAGATCGTCGAGGCCACGATGCACCTGCACCAGGAGGTCGGCCCGCGCGCGACCACGATCAGCGCCATTGCCGAACGCGCGGGCGTGCAGCGGCTGACGGTCTACCGGCACTTCCCGGACGAGACCGCGGTTTTCCAGGCCTGCACCGCGCACTGGCTCTCGCTGAACCCTCCGCCGGATCCCTCCGGCTGGTCCGGTATCGCCGACCCGAAGGCCCGGTTCGTGGCCGCCGCCCGGGCGTTCTACGCCTACTTCTCGCGCACCCGCCGGATGTGGACCGTGTCCTTCGAGGATGTCGCCCATGTGCCCGCGCTCCAGGGGCCGATGGCAGCGTTCGGCGCCTATCTCGGCGAGGTTGCCGCCGGGCTGGTTGCGGGCTTCGATGGTGACGCGCTGATGGGACATGCCGCGCCCACGATCCGCCACGCATTGCGTTTCCAGACCTGGTCCGACCTCGAGCAACAGGGGCTCGACGACAAGGCCAAGGTCGACCTTGTGTCGCATTGGCTCTGCTGCACCGATTCCGGCTGAGCGGCCGGCGCATCGCCCGGAACAGGGATGTCGGGCACCCTTGCCCGCCGGTCCAGCGCCTGGCGGCCCAACGCCGGACCCGGGAACCGCGAGAAGCCGGCACTGTTACCGAAGGTCGCCGGCCTGTGCCGATTGTTCGCGCCAGCCCGGGTCGCAGACCGACCGGACGACGGGCATCCGCGGCAACGGTTTCCGCCTCGCGGTCGGCTTGCGGGGCCTCGATCCCTCGGCGGCGGCACAGCCGCGTCGCAGGGATCGCAGGCGGTCAACCTCGCCCGTCGCTGACCTGGTAGCGGGCCTTCCCGAGCCAGTCGGAACTGACCTCGACACCCCAGCCGGGATCATCGGTCACACGCACCGTGCCATCCTCGACGCGATAGGGATCGTTGGCGAAAAGCCCTTCCTGCCAGGGATAGTAATCGGCCCCTTCGATCGAGAACTCCAGGTACTTGCCCGGCGTGCCGATGGCGCGCAGGTAGTGCATGGTGAACAGCGTCACCATCGACAGGTTCGCGCTGTGCGGCGTCACCGGCATACCGGCCGCCTCGGCCATCCGCGCCACCCGCAGGCTGCGCGAGAGTCCCCCGAGATAGCAGATATCCGGCTGGAGCACGTCGACCACGCGGTCGCGCACCATCAGCCGCCAGTTCTCCAGCATGCAATCCTGCTCGCCGCCGGTAACGTCGATATCCAGGGCCTCTCTGACCTCGCGCGTCTGGTCGAACTCCCAATAGGGACAGGGCTCCTCGTAATGCGAAATGCCGTGGTCCTCCAGGAACCGGCCGACCTCGATCGCCTTCTTCGGCGCGTAACAGGAATTGGCATCGACCAGCAGCGCCGCCCCGTCGCCCAGGGCCCGCGCAATCGTCGGCACGATCTCTTCGGTCCGGCCCGGCCATTCGTCGGTGTCATGACCGACTTCCGCGCCGATGCGGAACTTGAAGGCGTCAAAGCCATGGTCGCCGCGAAGCCGCAGGAACCGTTCCCGTTCCGCTTCCGCCGTGATGTCGCGCTTCATCGACGACGCATAGGCGCGTAGCGTCCCCGGCGTGCCGCCGATCAGCGCGCAGACCGGCTTGCCGGCGCGTTTTCCCGCCATGTCCCAGAGCGCCGTGTCGAGCCCGCCGATCGCGCGGCGCAGATACGCCCCCGGGAACTTGTGCTCCTTGTCGCGGACCCGGTCGGCGAGAAAGTCCACGTCGCCGCAATCGAGACCCAGCACATGCGGGGCGACCTGGCGGTGCAGCACGGCAGCGGTGATATCGGCGTTGTAGGGCGCGACCTGCCCCCAGCCCTGCGCGCCGTCCTCGGCGGTGGCCCGCACGAAGCAGACGAACGGGTCGGTGAAGGTTTCGATCTTGGTGAGTTTCATGAGTGTCCCGCAGGCGGCGATTCCGGTTGTCACCCTTCTGCGCGACGATTGGCTCTGTTCACATATCCATTTTCGGTCTACGACCATGCCAATTCCAGGCGAAAGGGATCGGCATGAAACACTCGGCCGGCGCGCTGCTGTCCTCGATCAAGCTGGACCGCAATTCCGCAAAGGGTGTCGGCGTCCAGCTGTTCATGGCGCTGCGCGAGGTCATCCTGTCCGGGGTGCTGAAACCGGGCGACCGCCTGCCCGCGACCCGCATTCTCGCCCGCGAACTCGGGGTTTCGCGGACAACCGCCATCGACGCCATCGAGCGGCTGGTCACGGAAGGGATGCTTGTCTCGAAGGTCGGCTCCGGCACCTTCGTCAGCGACGCGCTCGCGGCGCAACGCCCGGCCTCGTCCGGACCGGCGCCGGTCGCCTCGCACCGGCAGCCCCGGCTGTCCAGCAACGTCACCCACGCGGCGACGGCCTATGCCCGGCGCAGCTGGCTGCCCCACGATGCCCGCGCCTTCATCACCGCCCTGCCCGCCCTCGACGCCTTCCCCGTCACCCATTGGGCGCGGCTGTCCGCGCGACACCTGCGCCGGGCCCGCTCGACCGTGATGGGATACGGCGAACCAAACGGGTTCCGGGCGCTGCGACGGGCGATTGCAACCCACCTGAGCGCGCTCAAGGGCATTCGCTGCCACGAAGACCAGATCTATGTCACCAGCGGCGCCCAGCACGGCTTCACGCTGATCGGCCAGATGCTGCTGAACCCCGGCGACCGGGTCTGGATGGAAAACCCCGGCGCCTCGGGCGCCCGCAACGTCTTTCTCGCGCAGGGCGCCGAGCTCGTGCCGGTCGATGTCGATGAAGAGGGCATGGTCGTGGCCGACGGGCTGGCGAAATCGCCGCAGTTCCGGCTCGCCTTTGTCACGCCGACCCACCAGCAGCCGCTTGGCCACCTGATGTCCCTGCCGCGCCGGTTCGAACTCCTGCGCGCCGCCGAACAGGCGCAGGGCGTCGTCATCGAGGACGACTACGATGGCGAGTTCCATTTCGATAGCGCGCCGCAGCCCGCGCTATACAGCACCGATACCGCGGGCCGGGTGATCTATGTCGGCACCTTTTCCAAGTCGCTGTTCCCGGCCCTACGGGTCGGCTTCATCCTCGTGCCCGAGCGGATGATCCCGGCCTTCGACCAGACCTTTTCAGCCTGGGTTTCCGGGCCACCGACCGGAACCCAGGCGATGATCGCCGACTTCATGGACGAAGGGCATTTCGCGACCCATATCCGGCTGATGCGCCGGCTCTACAAGGCCCGGTACGAAGCCTTGGCCGATGCGGCCGCGCTGCTGCCGGACACGGTGCAGTTGCAGGCGACGCGAAGCGGCTTTCACACCGTCGCCTTCCTGCCGCCGTCGATCAACGCGCTCGAGGTCGTCGGACAGGCGGCCGAGAAAGGTGTCATCCTGGCCCCCCTGTCGCGGTACTGCCTGGCCCCGATCGAACGGAACGGGCTGGTCCTGGGCTTTGGCAGCGCGACGCCCGAAGGGTTGCGCCAGGGCATCGAAACCCTGCGCGGGCTGTCGGCATTGGTTTGATATTGGACTGGTCCGATTTTCAAAGTGGATATGAACAGCAGTCCATTTCATTTCTAGGGTCTTGGGAACATCGAGCGATGCAGGCCCGGACCACGGCGCGCGGAGCGACACGAGACGTACTATGGGAAACATGATGCAAGTGATCGACCAGATCGAACTCTACCACGTCGCGGCACCGCTGCCCGCGCCGTTTTCGCCCTCCTGGATGCCGGGAACGGTGCGCAATGCCGTCACCTTCTACCTCGTGCGGTTCATCACCGACGACGGCGTCGAGGGCTGGAGCGCGTTCACCGGCGCCGGCCGCGAGCGCGCGGGCCTCGGCGACATGCTGGCCGGTCTGTTCCTGGGCCAGAACCCCGAGGACATCGACCTGATGGCCGAAAAGATCCACATCATGGCCGTCGGCGGCAACTTCAACTGGTGGCTGGAACCCGCCTTCTGGGACATCAAGGCCAAGAACGCCGGCCTGCCGCTCTACAAGCTGCTCGGCGGCACCAGCGACCGGCTGCGGCTCTACGCCTCCTCGGGCGAGCTGCGCGACTTGATGGAACGCCGCGACGAGGCCGAAAAGCGGTTCTCCGAAGGCTTCGACACGATGAAGGTCCGGGTACACGATTTCGACGAGAAGGTCGACATCGCCCAGGTCTCCGATGTCGCCACCCACATGCAGGGCCGCATGAAGATCGCGGTCGACTGCAACCAGGCGTTCCGGCTCACCCAGCTCGGCAAGGCCCCGCGCTGGACGCTGGACCGCGCCAGGCGGTTCGCCGATGCGGCGGCCGATGTCGGCCTCGCCTGGGTGGAAGAGCCGCTCTACGGCGAATGGCACGAGGACATCGCGCGGCTGACCGCCTATTCCCGCGTTCCGATCGCCGGCGGCGAATTGCACCTGATGGGCTATCACGAGCTGGCCCGGATGATAAAGATGCGCTGCTACAACATCTACCAGCCTGACGCGATGTGGACGGGCGGCGTGCAGCAAAGCCTCGATATCGCAAGGCTGTGCCGCGCCGAAGGGGTGCAGTTCAGCTCGCACACCTGGACCAACGGCTTCGGCTTCATCGTCAACGCCCATGTCTTCGCCGCCAGCGGCTTTGCCGACGAGATGGTCTTCGAATACCCCCTGAACGAACCCGGCTGGGTGCCCGAGGGCCGCGACGCGATCATGAAGGCGCCCTGGCTGCATGACCGCGGCTGGTTCCAGATGCCCCAGACACCGGGCCTCGGGTTCGAGATCGACCACGACGCCCTCGGCCGCTACGGCAAGCTCTTCTTCAAGGCCAGCCGGCGCGAGGTCCACTGGATGCCCGAAGCCCTGAAGTCCGGCGCCTGAGCCAACTTCCCGCAACGCTTCGGAACTGTCCCGAAGCAAGCAAGACCCGACCAGGCCCGGAGACAAGCCGGCGCCGTTGCGTCCTCTCGGCCTGCAGGCAGGCCGGGAAGACCGAATTCGCAGACGGAAACCGCAACCTGAGAGAGTGAAAATGTACCGCACCACCGCACTGACACTGAGCCTCGCGCTCATCGCTTCCTCGGCCCTCGCCGAGGGTTCGCTGACCGTCGCCTCCTGGGGCGGCGCCTTCCAGAACGCCCAGAGCAAGGCGCTTTTCGAGCCGGCCAGCGCGGCCATGGGCATCGAGGTCAAGCAGGAAACCTACGGCGGGATGGCCGATGTCCGCCTGCAGGTCCAGACCGGCGCCGTGACCTTCGACATCGTTGCCAGCGGCTCCGGGTCGGCCGCGCGCGCGGGCGCCGAGGGGCTGCTCGAGCCGCTCGACTACAGCCTCATAGACGTCAAGGACTTCGTGCCGGGCACCTACTCGGACTATTGCGTCGGCGGCGACATCTTCTCGACCACCTACGCCTGGAACACCGCGACCTTCGGCGACGCCGGGCCGCAGAACTGGGCCGATTTCTGGGATACCGCCAAGTTTCCCGGCACCCGCGCCTATCGCGGCAACAGCGTCGCCGGGGCGCTGGAGCCGGCGCTGATGGCGGACGGCGTTGCACCGCAGGACGTCTACAAGGTGCTCGACTCCGAAGAAGGCATCGAACGCGCGCTGAACAAGATCCGCGAATTGAAACCGGCGATCAGCGTCTACTGGACCTCGGGCGCGCAGCAGGCGCAATTGATGAAGGATGGCGAGGTCGACATGGCGACCGGCTGGAACGGCCGCTTCGACACCGCCAAGGCCGACGGCGCCAAGGTCGCCTACAATCTCAACCAGTCGCTGCTGGACTACGACTGTTTCGCGATCCCGAAAGGCGCGCCGAACAAGGACCTGGCGATGAAATTCCTCGCCGAGATCTCCAAGGCCGAGTATCAGGACGACCTGCCGAAATACATCACCTACGGCCCGACCAACATGAAGGCCTACGAGACCGGCGAAATCTCACCGGAACTGGCCGCCACCCTGCCTTCCTCGCCCGAGAACGTCGCCAAGCAGCTGCCGATCTCGCTGGAATGGTACATCAAGTGGGAAACCAGGGCGACCGAGATGTTCCAGGAAATGCTGACCGAATAGGGCAGCGAACGACGGACCTGGCGGGCCTCCCCCTCGCCAGGTCTTGCCTTTCAGCGAATGATCCCTCCCGGGAGGCCAGGTTTTGACGTCTCAATCCCCCGAGGCGCTGCCCATCAGCGTCCGCCACATCACCAAGACCTATGGCAGGGTCCACGCGCTTGACGATGTCTCGCTCGAGGTGAAGAGCGGCGAGTTTCTGACCCTCCTCGGCCCCTCCGGATCGGGCAAGACCACGCTGCTGATGGTGCTGGCGGGCTTTACCCGGCCCGATCGCGGCAGCCTGATGTTCGGCGACCGCGAAGTGATCCGCCTTGCCCCGCATCTGCGCAACGTCGGGATGACCTTCCAGAACTACGCGCTGTTCCCGCACATGACGGTCGCCGGAAACGTCGCCTATCCGCTGAAGCTGCGCGGCGTGCCCAGGGCCGAAATCGGCGCGCGCGTGGAAAAGGCGCTCGAAACCGTGCGGCTTGGCGGCTACGGCAACCGGCGCATCGACCAGCTGTCCGGCGGGCAGAAGCAGCGCGTCGCGTTGGCCCGCTCCATCGTGTTCGAACCGCGCATCCTGCTGATGGACGAACCGCTATCGGCGCTCGACAAGAAGCTGCGCGACCACATGCAGATCGAACTGCGCCACCTGCACGAACAGCTTGGCATGACCACCGTCTATGTCACCCATGACCAGCGCGAGGCGCTGACGATGTCGGACCGTATCGCAGTCGTCAATCACGGCAGGATCATGCAGCTTGCCACCCCGCGCGAGCTGTATGAACGCCCCGCCAACCGCTTCGTCGCCGACTTCATCGGCGATTCCACCTTTCTCGCGGTCACGCGCACGGCGACCGGCGTCTCCTTCGCCGGTGCCCCGCTTTCCATCTCCAACCCGATACCCGACGCCGCCGACCTGCTGCTGATGGTCCGCCCCGAGCGGATCACTCTGGCCCGCGACGACAACAGCGACGGCGGCAACCGCCTGCCGGCCGTGGTGCGCGAGATGGTCTATCAGGGCGACAGCTACCTGCTGCAATCGGAGCTGACCGACGGCACGCTGCTGACGATGCGCGGCGCGGTGCGCGGCGCCAACCTCTCGGCCATGCCGGCGGTTGGCGACAAGGTGACGCTCAACCTCGCGCCTGAGGATGCGGTAGTCATCGACGGGCGGGCGGACTGAGATGGCGACCTCGGCGGTTCCAGACCTGAACGCGGCGGGGCTGAAGCGGGATGCCAGCCTTGAACAGTTCCGCCTGTTCGGGTTGTCCTTCCCGGCCTTGGCTCTGGTCGTCGTCGTGCTGGTGATCCCGGTCGCCTGGCTGTTCGTGCTGTCCTTCGTCGGCGCGGACGGAGCGTTTTCGCTGGAAAACTACACCCGTATGGTCGAGCTCAAATCCTACCGGCGCATTTTCCTGATAACCTTCCAGGTCAGTTTCATCACCACGGCGCTGGCCATCCTCGCCGGCTATCCCTTCGCCTATTTCCTGGCGCAGATGCCGCCCCGGATCGCCAACCTGTTCATGATCGCGGTCCTGCTGCCGTTCTGGACTTCGGTGCTGGTGCGCACCTACGCCTGGCTGGTGCTGTTGCAGAAACAGGGCCTAATCAACCAATGGGCGATCTCGCTGGGCATCTGGGACGAGCCGGTGGCGATGGTCAACAACATGTCCGGCACCCTGATCGGGATGCTCCACATCATGCTGCCCTTCCTGATCCTGCCGGTCTACGGCACGATGAAGGCGGTCGACCAGGATATGGTCAAGGCCGCGTCCAGCCTCGGGGCGTCGCCGACGCGGGCCTTCTGGAGCGTCTATTTCCCGCTGACCCTGCCCGGCCTCTTCGCCGGGGCGCTGATGGTCTTCATCCTCTGCCTGGGGTTCTACATCACGCCCGCGGTGCTGGGCGGCGGCAAGATCATCATGGTCTCGATGAAGATCGTCTCCAACATCGAGCTTTTCGTGAACTGGGGCGCGGCAAGCGCGCTGGGCGTGGTCCTGCTGGTCATCGCCGGGATCATCCTCTGGGCCGCCGCGCGGTTCGTGAGGCTCGACCAGCTCGCCGGAGGAGGCCACTGATGCTGTCCTGGCTCGGATCGCCCGCAACCCAGACCCAGGTGACACACGGCGCGCGCCTCTGGCTCTACGCGCTGGCCACGCTGATGGTCCTTTTCCTGCTGGCCCCGACCCTGATCGTGATCCCGATGTCGTTTTCCGACAGCCAGTATCTGACCTTTCCGCCGGAACGCTGGTCGCTGCGCTGGTACGAAAACTACTTCGACAGCCCGCAGTGGATGCTTGCGACCCGGACCTCGCTCAAGGTCGCGGTCCTGACCACGCTGGTCGCGACCCCGCTTGGCCTGATCGCCGCCTATGCCCTGCATACCGCGCGCATCCCGGCTGTCCGCGCCGCCTTCGTGCTGTTGATCACGCCGATGCTGGTGCCCGTGGTGCTGATCGCCGTCGGCGCCTTCTATGTCTATGTCCGGCTCCAGATCCTCTACACCGTCACCGGCCTCGTGATTGCCCACACCGTCCTGGCCCTGCCGCTGGTGGTGATCGTCATCGGCTCGGCCTTCAAGACCTATGACATGGCCCAGGAAAACGCCGCCCGCTCCCTTGGCGCCCCGCGCTGGAAGGCGTTCCTGACCGTGACGCTGCCGCAGATCCGCTTTGGCGTGATCACCGCGGCGCTGCTGGCGTTCCTCACCTCCTTCGACGAGGTGGTGGTGGCGATGTTCGTCTCCGGCGGCGACAACCCGACCCTGACCCGCAACATGTTCAACGCCCTGCGCGACCAGATCGACCCGACCATCGCGGCGATCTCGTCGATCATGATCCTTGTCACCACGACCCTGATGCTGCTTGCGCAACGCTTCGGCGGGCGGCGTTCCAATTGACCGCCCGCGCCGCGAGCGTCTGCGCAGCCTCCGCGTCATGAGCTTTCGATACCAGGTGGTGCGGGTGGGGAGAGTCGAACTCCCACGCCTTGCGGCGGAGCATTTTGAGTGCCCTGCGTCTACCATTCCGCCACACCCGCAACGAAGTGATCTCTAACCCGGCCCTTGCCGCTCGGCAAGCGGCAGATCCCCGGTTGACCGCGCCCATTGCGCGTGATTTGCGGAAATCCGAGGAAGCCCGGGTGGGAACATGCTGAGACGGCTCTACGACTGGACGATGCGGCTCGCCGACCATCCGCGCGCGATCTGGGCGCTGGCGGCGGTCTCTTTCACCGAAAGCTCGTTCTTTCCGATCCCGCCCGACGTGCTGATGATCCCGATGATCCTCGCCCGGCCGTCGCGGGCCTGGCTGATCGCGACCGTCGCCCTGTCCGCTTCCGTCACCGGGGGGCTGCTTGGCTACGCCATCGGCGCGCTGGCCTTCGAAGGCATCGGCCAGCCGATCCTCGCCGCCTTCGGCAAGACCGCCGAGATGGCGGCCTTCAACGCCCGTTTCAACGACTACGGCGTCTGGGCCGTGCTGCTCGCCGGCGTCACGCCCTTCCCGTTCAAGGTCATCACCATCATGTCCGGCTGGACCGGCCTGCCCCTGCTGCCCTTCATCCTGTCGAGCCTCGTCGCCCGCGCCCTGCGCTTCTTCGTCGTCGCAGGGCTGCTGTGGCGCTTCGGCGCACCGGTTCGTGACTTTATCGAGCGTCGCCTGGGCCTTATGTTCACCCTGTTCGCCATCATCCTGCTGGGCGGGTTTGCCGCCGTGAAATACCTGTGACCCGCACTCGCCTGATCCTTCTCGCCGCCGGTGGCTCTGCCGCCCTGCTCCTCGGGGCGTTCATCTTCCAGTTCTTCGGTTACGCGCCCTGCAAGCTCTGCCTCTGGCAACGCTGGCCCCATGCCGCCGCCGCGCTGGTCGGCCTGCTGGCCCTCGCCCTGCCCCGGATCACGCCCCTGCCCCTGCTCGGCGCGCTCGCGGCGCTGACCACCAGCGGCATCGGCCTCTACCACGCCGGGGTCGAACAACGCTGGTGGGAGGGGCCGAACACCTGCACCTCGGGCGACATCGGCGGGCTGTCATCGGGCGAACTGCTCGACAAGATCATGAACGCCCCGCTGATCCGCTGTGACGAGATCGCCTGGCAGCTGATGGGCCTGTCGATGGCGGGCTGGAATGCCCTGCTGTCGCTGGCGCTGGCGGTGGTCTGGGTGCTGGCCTGGCGCGCGCGCTGATTACGGCCAGGCGTGCAGGTCCGGCGCCTGCCCCGTGACCTGGCCATGGGCAAGACGATAGCGGCCCGGCGGCTGCCCCGTTTGCCGGGCGAAGTAGTGCGAGAACTGCGAGGGCCCCGGAAACCCCAGCAACCCGGCGATCTGCTGCACCGAATGCGTCGAGCGTTCCAGCAATTGCCGCGCCTCGCCCACCATATGCGCCGCGATCACCTGACTGGGCGTCTGCCCGCGCGCACGTCGGCAGATGTCGTTCAGCCGGTCGCGCGACACCCCCAGCGCGGCGGCGTAATCCGCCACGCGCCAGTGCTCGCGGTACCGTTGGCCGACGAGGTTCTCGAACCGGTTGAAGATGCCCGCCGAGGGCGAGCGCGGATGTCCCTGCCGTGCCGTGACATCGAAACGCCGCCAGGCGTGAATCAGCAGCACCCGCAGATGCGCCTGGATCACCGCCGCCGCGCCCGGCGCGGCGCCGGCAATCTCGCTCAGCACCCCGTCGAAGGCCCCCCGCGCCGCGGTGTCGAACCGGCCGTCCAGCGGCAATTGCACCAGCCGTTCCGTCAGCGCGTGCAGCGCGGGCGCTTCGGCCCCGGTACCGATCACCTGCAACAGGGCGGCCCGTGGGATCAACAGGTAGCCCCCCATCGCCCCCGGCGCGATCCAGAGCCGCGCGCCGGGCGTCCAGGGGCCAAGCACCAGCCGGGGCGCCGCAATCGGGGTCTCGGCGTCTCCGGTCACAAACGTCGCCATGCCATCGGCCAGCAGCAGGGCGACAACCGACAGCCCGTCCGGCGCCTCGGCCCGTCCGACGATGGTGGGCCTCAGCGGCCCCGAGACGCGTTGGCCCCGGACAGCGGCGGCAGGCATCGAACGAAATCCCCCAGAACGACAATTCTTTCCCGCATATGAACATTTACAGCGCCCCCGGGAAAGCGGTTTCCTGAGAACGCCTGGGTCCGGGGAGGGGCCAGCGCCTGAAGGGGAGGTCAGGTGTTCCAGTCTCGGCTGATCATCAACGGCGAACCGCGCGAACCCGCCGGCGGCGTGTTCGAACGGCGCGGGCCCGAGTCCGATCACGTCGTGACGCAGGCCGCCGCGGCGCGGGCGGGCGAGGCGGCCAGCGCCGCCGCCGCCGCCGCCGCGGCGTTCGAGCGATGGTCGCACAGCGCGGCCTCCGACCGCGCCGCGATCCTGCTGCGCGCCGCCGACCTGATGCAGCAGCGCGAGGAAGAAGTCGTCGCCATCGCCCGGCAAGAGCTTGGCGCCTCGGCGGAGTGGGTGCGGTTCAACAACGCCCTGGCGCGCGGTACGCTGGCCCAGGCCGCCACCCTGCCCGCGCTGATGCGGGACGAGACCGAGACCGCGCGCTCCGGCATCCGCGTCACCCTGCGCCGCCGCCCGGCGGGCGTGGTGCTCTGCGTCGCGCCCTGGAACGCCGCGGTGACGCTGGCCACCCGCGCCGTCGCCGCACCGCTGGCCTGCGGCAATACCGTGGTGATGAAAGCCAGCGAGCTTTGCCCCAAGACCCACGAATGGGTCGCCCGCGCGCTGATCGACGCCGGCCTGCCCCCCGGCGTGCTGAACTTCCTCACCAACGCCCCCGACCACGCCGCCGAGGTGATGGAGGCGCTGGTCGCCCACCCCGCCATCCGCCGCGTCAACTTCACCGGCTCCACCCGCGTCGGGCGCGAGATCGCGGTGCTGGCGGCGCGCCACCTCAAGCCCTGCCTGCTGGAACTCTCGGGCAAGGGCACGATGATCGTGCTCGACGACGCCGACCTCGACCACGCCGCCGAACAGGCCGCCCATGCCGCCTTCTTCAACCAGGGCCAGATCTGCATGTCGGCCGAGCGGATCATCGTCGACGACCGCATCGCCGATCCCTTCCTGTCCCGCCTGCGCGACCGCGCCGAAGGCCTGCGCACCACCCGCGCGGGCGGCGGGCCGCTGGGCTCGATGGTGATCCCCGGCGCCGCCGTCCGCCTGCGCGCCTTCGTCGACGACGCCCTGTCGCGCGGGGCCGAGCTTGTCACCGGCGGCGACATGTATGGCCCCGACCTGCAACCCACCCTGCTCGACCGCGTCGCCCCCGGAATGCGCCTTTACGACGAAGAGGCTTTCGGCCCCATCGCCGGGGTGATCCGCGTCGGCGACGCGGACGAGGCGCTGGCGCTGGCGAACGACACCGATTTCGGCCTCGTCGCCGCCGTCTTCACCCGCGACACCGCCCGCGGCATGGCCATGCTGCGCGAGATCGAGACCGGCATCGGCCACCTGAACCGCTCCACCGTCTTCGACGACCCGGCGATGCCCTTCGGCGGCGTCAAGGCGTCCGGGCACGGCTGGTTCGGCGGGCGCGAGACGATCCGCGAATTCACCGAGCTCCAGGTACTGACCGAGCCGCCCGCACCGGGCGCACCATAAGACATCGTCAACAGGGAGGAGACGAGATGACAAGACCCATCCTGAAATGGACCCTCGCCGCAGCCGTGGCCTTTGCCGCCAGCAGCGTCATGGCGGACACGCTCAAGATCGGGGCGGTCGGCCCCAAGACCGGCCCGCTGGCGGGCGGCGCGGTTGTCACCTACTGGCCCAACGTCCAGCTCTGGGCGCATGACGTGAACGCGCGCGGCGGGCTGAAGGTCGGCGACAAGACCTATACCATCGAGATCTTCGAATACGACGACCAGACCAACCCGGCCCAGACCATCGCCGCCGTGCAGCGCCTGGCGACGCAGGACAAGGCGGATTTCATCCTGCCGCCCTACTCCACCGGCCTGAACCTCGCCGCCGCGCCGATCTACGACCGCTACGGCTATCCGCAGATCACCTCCACCGCGACCTCGGACCAGGTCGAGAAGCTGTCGGGCCAGTTCCCAAACCTCTACATCACGCTCGGCAGCGCCTCGGGGATCGTCAACGGCCTCGTCGACACGATGAAGGGCCTGCGCGACGCGGGCACCCTCGGCAATACCATCGCGATGGTGAACGTCGCCGACGCCTTCGGCATCGAACTGGCCGAAGCCGCGCGCCCGGCCTTCAAGGAGGCGGGGTTCGAGATCGTCTACGACACCTCCTACCCGCTTGGCACGCAAGACCTCTCGCCGGTGATGAAGGGCGCCAAGGACGCCAAGCCGTCGGCCTTCATCGCCTTCTCCTATCCGCCGGACACCTTCGGGCTGACCGAACAGGCGATCATCGAGGATCTGGACGTCGACGTCTTCTTCACCGCCGTCGCCACCGCCTTCCCGGCCTATGCCGGCCGCTTCGGCGCAGCGGCCGAGGGCGTGATGGGCATCGGCGGCGTCAATGCCGACGACCCGGCCTTCCAGGAATACGCCGCGCGGCACAAGGACGTCACCGGCAACGCCCCCGACTACTGGGCCAGCGCGATGGTCTACTCGACCTTCCAGATCTACGAACAGGCGATCGAAGGCGCGGGCACCATCGATAAGGCCGCCGTGGCCGAATACATCAAGAGCCACGACTTCGACACCGTCATCGGCAAGATCGCCTGGGACGAGCACAACAACAACCCGGCCTACTGGACCGTCGGCCAGTGGCAGGGCGGCGTGTTCCGCGGCGTCGCCTCGACCGGCCGCGACGGCGCGGTGAAGCCGATCGTCAAGGACGGCTGGAAGTGACCCCGGCGCCGGCCCTTCCGGGGGCCGGCGTCCATCCAAGGACCGACGATGGACATTCTCTTCACCGGCCTCCTGCTTGGCGGAACCTATGCGCTGATCGCGCTGGGGTTGAACCTGCAATACGGCATGGCCCGCGTCATCAACCTCGCCAATGGCGAAACGCTGGTGGCGGGCGGCTTTGGCGCCTACTGGTTCTTCACCGCGCAACAGGTGCCGCCGCTCTTGACGGTATTCCTCGTCGCGCCGCTTGCCTTCGCGCTGAACTGGCTGATCTACGTCGTCGTCCTGCGCCCGCTGGTCAAACGCGCCAAGTCGCGCGGCCGGATCGAGGTGGACATGATCCTCACCACCTTCGGTCTGTCCTTCGTCGCCGTCGGGCTGATGCTGGCGCTCTTCGGCGGCGACTACTTCTCGTACAGCTACCTCGCCCGCCCCATCACGCTGATCGGCGAGACCTACGCCCTGAACCGCGTCACCGCCTTCCTCGGCGCGGCGCTGCTCTGCGTCGCGCTCTGGCTCTGGCTCTACCACAGCCGCACGGGCATGTCGGTGCGCGCGATCTCGGTCTCGCCCGAAAGCGCCGGGCTGGTCGGCATCGACGTGCCCCGCCTCGCCGCGCTGGCTTTTGCCTTGGGCGGCGCGATCACCGCCATGGGCGGCGCGCTGGTGTCGATGTTCCTGACGCTCGATGCCTCCACCGGCGTGATCTTCACGCTCAAGGCGCTGATCATCGTCATCATGGGCGGCGTCGGCGACATCCGCGGCACCATCGTCGCCGCGCTGCTGCTGGGCGTGCTGGAAACCTTCGTCGCCACCGTCATCGACCCCGGCCTGACGCTCGCCTCGGCCTACCTGCTGTTCATCCTGATCCTGCTGCTGCGCCCGCAGGGCCTGTTCGGAAGAAGCCGCACATGACCCGCCCCGAGGTGCAATCGCTGTCCATCGGCACCGTGCTCTTCGCGCTGGCCGCCTGCCTGCCGTTCCTGTCGGACGCCTACCTGCTCTCCATCGGCGTCACCATCGCGATGTATACGGTGCTGGCGACCAGCTGGGCGCTGTTCTCCGGCCCCACCCATTACATCTCGCTCGCCACCGCCGCCTTCTTCGGCCTTGGCGCCTATACCACCGCACTCGGGATCGAGCATCTGCCCTACTGGCTGCTCCTGCCCATCGCCGGAGTGCTGGGGGCCGTGCTGGCCGCCCTCGTCGGCCTCGCCACCCTGCGCCTCTCCGGCGTCTACTTCGTCATCTTCACCCTCGGGCTGGCGGAACTCGTCCGCCAGATCATCACCTGGGGCCAGAACATGAGCGGCACCAAGGGCCTCTACGTCCTGACCGCGATCACCGAGGAACATATCTACTGGCAACTGACCGCCCTCGCCGCGCTGGTCTTCCTGACCGGCTGGCTGATCGCCCGCTCGCGCCTCGGCTTCGCCGTGCGCATCCTTGGCGACGACGAAGAGGTCGCCCGCCACGTCGGCATCCACACCGCCCGCGTCAAGGTGCTGCTGTTCATGGTGCCCGGCGCCGTCGCCGCCATCACCGGCGCGATGCTGGCCCCCCGTTATGTCTACATCGAACCCGCCATCGCCTTCACCCCGATGCTGTCCTTCCAGGTGGTCATCATGGCGCTGCTCGGCGGGACGGGCCGCCTCTGGGGCCCCATCGTCGGCGTGATCCCCTTCACCTTCCTGTGGGAGGCGATTTCCGGCACCTTCCCCAACCAGACAACGCTGCTGCTGGGCCTCGCCTTCCTCGCCATCGTCTACCTGCTGCCGAACGGCTTCACCGGCCTGCTGGAGGCTGCGCGGTCGCGCCTCAAGGGGGCGCCCGCATGACCCCCGTGCTCTCCCTGCGCGGCGCGACCAAGCGTTTCGGCGGGCTTGTCGCCGTCGACGACCTCGACTTCGACGTGGCCGAGCACGACGTCGTCGGCCTGATCGGCCCCAACGGCTCCGGCAAGTCCACCACGCTGAACCTCATCTCCGGCGCGCTGCAGCCCACCGCCGGTTCCATTGCGCTGAACGGCAGCGAGATCGCGGGACTGCCCGCGCAGGACATCGCACGCCGCGGCATCGCCCGCACCTTCCAGCTGGTCCGCCCCCTGGCCTCGATGACCGTGCTGGAAAACGTCAAGGCCGGCGCCGTCTTCGGCCACCGCCGCCGCTGGGGCCGCGACGCCGAGGCGCAGGCGATGCGGATGCTGGAGAAGGTCGGCCTGTCCCGCCGCGCCCAGGCCCCGATGGGATCGCTCACCTATATCGACAGCAAGCGCGTCGAACTCGCCCGCACGCTGGCGGGCGAACCCAAGGTGCTGCTGCTGGACGAATGGCTGGCGGGGCTGAACCCAACGGAGCTGGAGCAAGGCATCGCCCTGATCCGAAGCCTGCGCGACGAGGGGCGCACCATCATCATCGTCGAGCACGTCATGGACGCCATCCGCTCGCTCTGCGGGCGTTGCGTGGTGATGTCCTCGGGCGCGAAGATCGCCGAAGGCACGACCGAAGCCGTGCTCTCCGACCCCGAGGTCATCCGCGCCTACCTGGGGACCGACGATGCTTGACGTCTCCAGCCTCTCCGCCGCCTACGGCAAGCACCGCGCGCTGGACGGAGCCTCGCTGAAGGTCGCGAAGGGCGAAATCGTCGTCATCCTCGGCGCCAACGGCGCGGGCAAGACCACGCTGCTCAAGGCCGTCTGCGGCGTCTGCCCGGGCCGCGTCTCGGGCCGCGTGACGATGCAGGGCGCCGATCTCATCGGCCTGCCCCCGCACCGTATCGTCGAGGAAGGCATCGCCCTTGTCCCCGAAGGCCGCGGCATCTTTGGCGAGATGACGGTGGAAGAGAACCTGATGCTGGGCGCCTACCCCGACCGCGCCCGCGCCGAGGCGCCCGGCACGCTCGACCGCGTCTACACCCTCTTCCCGAAACTCCGCGAACGCCGCCGCCAGGTGGTGCGCACCATGTCCGGCGGCGAACAGCAGATGGTCGCCATCGGCCGCGCGATGATGTCGAACCCCGCGATCCTCGCACTGGACGAGCCTTCGCTCGGCCTGTCACCGATCCTCTGCAAGGAACTGTTCCGCGCGCTGAAAGCCGTCCGCGACGCCGGGCTGGGCCTGCTCATGGTCGAACAGAACGCCCGCCAGAGCCTCGCCATCGCCGACCGGGGCTATCTGCTGGAAAACGGCGCGATCGTCCACGAAGGCCGCGCGCAAGAGCTTCTGAACGACCCCGCCGTGCAGAAAGCCTATCTCGGCGGCGCTGCCGCCCCGCAACCGCAGGCCCCTCCCATGCCAAAGCCGACGCAATCCCCCGCCGACATCGCCGCTGCCGCCCTGCGAGGGCTGACGGCCCGCGCGCCATCACCGCCGACACGGCCCACCATCGACACCGGCGACCTCGTCGCCCGCGCGCAGGCCGCCTCCAGCCGCCGTGCCACCCCGGCGCCGGTCCCGGCACCGCCGCCACTGCAGCAACCGGCACCGCCACATTCCGCCGACCGCCTCCAGCGCATCCTCACCGAGATCGAGGACGCCGCCCGCCGCGCCGAACAATACCGGCCCAACATGAAAAGGCGCTGACACATGCTTGACAACGCTCAGACTTCTCCAACCATCCGCGGCCTTTACATCAACGGGTCGTGGACCCCTGCCGCCCGCACCTTCGACGACCTGAACCCGTCGGACAATGCGCTCTACGCCCGCATCCCCGACGCAACGGTCGAAGACGCTCGCCGCGCCATCGCCGCCGCCAAGGCCGCCTTCCCGGCCTGGTCCACCCAGCCCTTCCACCACCGCGCCCACGCATTGCTAAAAATCGCCGAGGTCTGGGACCGCCGCAAGGCCGACTTCGGCGCGGCGGCAATGGCCGAGGGCGGCGGCTGGTTCGGCAAGGGCGTGTTCGAAGCAGGGTATGTTGGCGAAGTCTTCCGCTCCGCCGCCGCGCTCTGCTACCAGAACATCGGCGAGGTGCTGCCCTCCGAACACGGCAAGCTCATGATGGCCACCCGCTATCCGCTTGGCGTCGTCAGCGTCATCTCCCCCTGGAACATGCCCGGCATCCTGACCTCGCGTGGCTTCGCCGCCGCGCTGGCGGTGGGCAATACCGTGGTCCTCAAACCGTCGGAAGACACGCCCTACGCCGGCGGCCTCTACTTCGCCGAAATCCTCGAAGAGGCCGGCATCCCCCCCGGCGTCTTCAACGTCGTCACCTGCTCGCGCGAAAGCGTCGGCGCGGTGGGCGACGAACTCGTGGAAAACCCGGACGTCAAGGCCGTCTCCTTCACCGGCTCCACCGCCGTCGGCCGCCACATCGCCGCGAAATGCGGCGCGCACCTCAAGAAGGCCTGCGTCGAACTCGGCGGCAAGGACAGCATGATCGTGCTCGAGGACGCCGACCTCGACGCCGCCGCCCGCGCCGCCAACTTCGGCAGCTTCATGCACCAGGGCCAGGTCTGCATGTCCACCGAGAAACTGCTGATCCAGGACACCATCTGGGACGACTTCATGTCCCGCTTCCTGTCCCGCGCGAAGAAGCTGAAGACCGGCCACACGAAGGACAAGGACAACGTGATCGGCCCGCTGGTGAACAACCGTCAGGCCCTGCGCGTCAAGGCGCTGATCGACGATGCGGTAGCGAAGGGCGCGCGGGTCGAACTCGGCGGCAAGGCTTGGGACAATTTCGTGGAACCGACAGTGCTTACGAACGTCAATTCATCCATGGACATCTGGCATGACGAGAGCTTCGGCCCGGTCGTTGTCGCCGTGCCCTTCCATACCGAGGACGAGGCCGTCGCCCTGAACAACGACACCGAATACGGCCTGACCGGCGCGGTGTGGAGCCGCGACGAAGCCCGCGCGCTCGCCATCGCGCAGCGGCTCGAGACCGGCATCGCCCACGTCAACTGCCAGAACATCAACGACGAACCCCATGTGCCCTTCGGCGGCACCAAGGCGTCCGGCGTCGGCCGCTATGGCGGGCGCTGGTCGCTCGACGCCTTCACCGAATTGCGCTGGATCACGCTGGACCGCGGCGGCCGCCACTTCCCGCCGGTTTTCTGAGGAGATAGTCACATGAGCGCCCTTGCCTGGTTCATCCTCGCCCTTGTCCTTCTCGCCATCGTCATCGCCCTTGCCGCCTGGTTCTACCGGCGCGCCACCAACGAGGTGGCCCTGGTGCGCACCGGCATCGGCGGACGCAAGGTGGTGATCGACGGCGGCGTCCTCGCCCTGCCGTTCTTCCACGAGGTCTCCCGCGTCAACATGCAGACGATCCGGATGCACGTCACCCGCGCCGGTGAAAGCGCGCTCATCACCCGCGACCGCATGCGGATCGACGTCGGCGCCGAGTTCTACGCCTCGGTCATCCCCGACGCCGACGCCATCACCCGCGCCGCCCAGACGCTGGGGCGGCGGACCTTCCAGCCGGAACAGCTGAAGGATCTGATCGACGGCATGATGATCGACGCCCTGCGCGCGGTTGCCGCCCAGATGACGATGGACGAGCTGCACGAGAACCGCTCCGAATTCGTCCGCGAGGTGCGCGCCGCGCTGACCGAGGTGCTGGCGCGCTATGGCCTGCAACTGGACTCCGTGTCGCTGACCGCCCTTGACCAGACGCCCTTCTCGGCGCTGGACGAGAACAACGCCTTCAACGCCGTCGGCATGAGGAAGCTCGCCGAAGTCATTGCGAAATCGAAGAAAGAACGCGCCGAGATCGAGGGCGAAAGCCAGGTCGCCGTGCGCCGGGCCGAGGTCGAAAGCAACCGCCTGAAGCTCGACATCGAGCTGGAACAGCGCCGCGCCGAGATCGCCCAGACGCAGGAAATCGAACTGCTGCTCGCCGCCCAGCTGACCGAGGTGGCCCGCCGCCGCGCCGAGGCCGAGCAGGAGGCCAGCCAGGCCCGCATCCGCATGGAGCAGCAGATCCAGGCCGCCAACATCGCCCGCGAACTGGCGATCCGCGAGGCCGAGATCGCGCAGCTGCGCACGTTGGAAATTGCCGAGCAGGAGAAACAGATCCAGACCGCCGCCAAAAGCCAGGAAGAAACCCGCGCCCGCGCCGAGGCCACCTCCGCCCGCGCCGCCCTCGTCGACGCGGAGGAGGCGCTCCAGACCCAGCGCCAGATGGCCGAGGCCGAGCGCCGCAAGCGCCTCGCCCTGCTCGCCGCCGCCCAGGACGCCGAGACCGAAGCCGCCCGCGCCACCAGCAAGGCGAGGACCGACCAGGAAGTCGCCAAGGTCATGTCCGTCATCAAGCGCGAAACGGCGGAGACGACGAAACTGACCCGCCTCGCCGAGGCCGAGGCCGAAACCGCCCGCATCAAGGCCGAGAACACCCGGTCCGAGGCGCTGATGGCGATGGAAATGGAAAAGGCCCGCCTCGCCGCCCTGCCCGGCATCGTCAGCGAACTGGTCAAGCCCGCCGAGAAGATCAAGGGCATCTCGATCAACCACATCACCGGGCTGGACACCCCGCGCCAGTCGCCGGTCGAACAGACGGTCGGCTCGATCCTCGACATGGCCGTCGCCCTGCCCGCGCTGAAGAAGATCGGCGAGGCGGTAGGCGTGAACCTCGAAGGCGTGATGGAGACGAAGAAGCCCTGAAGCGATTTCAGGAAAAGTTGTCAGACTTTTCCGGTTCGAAATCGCGCCAAACTCTATCGGGAAACCGACGCCTTCAACACCGCCGAAACCGGGGCCAGCGCCACCCGCGTGGCGCGGTCCTGCAACGCCCAGATCAGCAGCGCCGACACGGTGTCGGGCCGCACCCGGCCCAGCATCACCACCGCGCCCTCCTGGCCCGCGCGGAACGCCGCCTGGTCCAGGAAACGCCGCATCACCGCCGGGGTCTGGCCGGCCCCGTCGAAGTCGCGGAACACCGAGACCGCCGGGATACCCTCCTTGACCGCCAGTTTCTGCATGGTGTTCAACCCGTTGCCCTGCGTGATGACTCCACGCCCGCTGGCCCCGGCAAAGGCGCTCACTTGATCCGACATCGCCCGGTTGCCCTGCACGCCGGTCCCGGTGCCCTCCAGCACGGCCAGCGCCTGCGGCACCCGCTCGAAGATCACCGACAGGGCGACCTCGGCATCCTGCGCCGACCCCGCGGCAGGCAGGTCGACCAGCGCCACCACCTCGAACCCCGCCGCCCTGTGCCGGGCCATCCGGGCTTCGGCATCCGGCGCGGAAGGATCGACGGCAAAGGTCAGCGGATAGGGAAACTCCGCCAGCGCCTCGACCCCGATGGACTTGTCGTCGTCGATCAGCACGATCGACATCAGCGGCTTGCCCTCGGGATTGTCGAAGGGCGCCGCGAACCGCTCCAGCGGCGGCGCGTCGGGGTTGGTCTCCGCCACGGCAGGGGTGGTTTCGGGCACGGCCTCACGCTGGATCAGCGACGCGACCGGCTTGCCGATCCTTGGCCGCAGGGTCTCGGCCGGTTCCGGCGTCAGCACCACGACGCGCGGGCCTTCGCCCGGCGCGGTCTCGCTCACGTCAGGCGGCGCATCGGTCTCGGGCGTGGCGATCGCGGCCCCCTCCACCGTCGGCGCGGCCATTGCATCCGGCGCATCCGCGACGGCGGGGGCCGGTTTCACGGGTTCGGGTGCAGGCGCTGCCGGCGCCGTGGCAACCTGCGGCACCGGCTCGGATGCCGGAGCATCAACCTTCGGCGCGGTCTCCACGACGACCGGAGAGTCCGGCGCGGGAAGCCCGGGAGTCACCGCGGCCTCGGCGGTCTCCGCCGCCTGCCGATTGGCGTCCTGCGACACATCCGGGCGCTCGGCGGGCGCGGTCGAAACCTCCGGCGCCGCCTCTGCCTCGGGCCGCGAAACGCCGCCCGCGGTCCCGGCGGCCGGGGCGTCCTCCACCCGCGCCGTCACCGTCGGCGCATCGCCGCCTTCGGGGGCAACGGGCGCCGTCAGCGCCTCGCTGGCCGCCGCGGGCCGAACCGTATCGCCGGGCGTCACGGCGGCAACCGGCCCTGTCGGCTGCACGGGCGCAGCGGCACCCGGCGCGACGGCGACCGCGCTGTCGGCCGACACGGCGACCCCGGCCCCTTCCGCCGCTGCCGGGGCCGATGGCCGGTCCGGTGCCTCCGGCGCCTTCGGCTTGCCCGCCGTTTCCGTGTCGCCACCCGAAGCCGTCCCCGGCACCGGCACCTCGGACGGCGCACTGGGCGCGACCTCGACCACCTGCGGATCGCGGCCCGAAAGCCCCACCTCCGCGCCACCCGCGCCCGTCGCGCCGCTCGCCGCCTCCGGCGCATCGCTGCGCACGTCGGGCACCGGCGCCACCGGGGCCATCACCGACAGCCCCACCAGTCCGGCCCCGACGGCCAGCGCGCCAAAGGCGATCCCTCCGAGAAATCCGCGCATCGCTCCTGCCTCTCACCTGTTGCCCTGCACCCGCCGGCCGTCTTCAAGCGGCCCCTCCGGTGGACACGGGCGCGGGCGGTTGCGCTCTTGACGCTGGCCCGCAAGCCTGACCATGTAGGTGCCGAACCCTGACAGCGCCGCGGGCCTCCCCCCAAGGCCCCATACCGACTGGACCGCCAGATGCTGCTGCTGATCGACAACTACGATAGTTTTACCTACAACCTCGTGCATTATCTAGGGGCCTTGGGCGCGCAGGTGACGGTCCGGCGGAACGACGCGCTCGACGTGCAGGCGGCGATGGCGATGCGCCCCGCGGGCATCGTGCTGTCCCCCGGCCCCTGCGACCCCGACCAGGCCGGTATCTGCCTCGCCCTGACCGCCGCCGCCGCCGAGACCCGGACGCCCCTGCTGGGCGTCTGCCTCGGCCACCAGACCATCGGCCAGGCCTTCGGCGGCAAGGTGGTGCGCGCGGGCGAGATCGTGCATGGCAAGCTGGGCCACATCCGCCATACCGGCAACGGGGTCTTCGCGGGCCTGCCCTCGCCCTTCGCCGCGACCCGTTATCACTCGCTGGTGGTCGACCGCGCGACGCTGCCCGATTGCCTCGAGGTGACGGCGGATCTGGAGGATGGCACCGTCATGGGCCTGCAACACCGCGCGCTGCCGATCCACGGCGTCCAGTTCCACCCGGAATCCATCGCCTCGGAAAACGGCCATGCGCTGCTCGACAACTTCCTGAAAACCCTGAAGGTGGCGGCATGAGCGACACCCTGAAACCGCTGATCGGCACCGCCGCCGACCGCCCCCTGACCCGCGCCGAGGCCGAAACCGCCTTCGGTATCCTGTTCGAGGGCGAGGCGACACCCAGCCAGATCGGCGGCCTGCTGATGGCCCTGCGGACGCGGGGCGAAACGGTCGACGAATACGCCGCCGCCGCCGCCGTGATGCGCGGCCGTTGCGTCCCGGTGAAAGCACCGACAGGCGCGATGGACATCGTGGGCACCGGGGGCGATG